>DATHWA010000172.1:0-20404 GCA_035461025.1 Gillisia sp.
TAAGAGGAAAAGCAGATCTTACGGCACCTATTCATGATGCAAACATCAGTATGGGTATGGTGCATTATCCCAACATTGCATATCGCATTGGGAAGGGTTTTGATGTAGATGAAAACACAGGTCGCATCTTAGATAATGAAGCGATGAAACTATGGGGCAGGGAATACGCTCCCGGCTGGGAACCAAAGATTTAAGGGTTTGTACAATTCTGCCTTGATCTGAGTCTTAACAGGAAGAGAATCACAGAATAAAAAAAGCTGGCACCCGGTTTTTGGAAATATTTGTTACATTGTTCCGGAAGAAATAACCACTATCCAGTATTTTTGATTCCAGATAAGGAGGAAGTGTAAGCATTTCAAAGCTCATATTTTCAATTCCTATTTCTACAACAACCTATAAATTCTCCAATTTTGATGGGCAGAATGAATAAATATATGATCGGTTTTATAGCGGCTCTTGGGTTGCTTGCATCCGGTTGCGTGGAGCCCATTGAGTTTGAAGGCGAAATATATGAAAGCATGGTTGTAGTGGAAGGCACTATTACAAATGAAGAAAAAAACCAGGCCATTTTGTTATCTACCACTTATAAGCTGGAAGAGGAGGGGCCTTCCCCGTTGAGGAATGCGGAAGTAAGAGTGATAGATGATACGGGCGGGATATTTATATTTGAAGAGGAAACCCCGGGGGAATATGTTTCAGTTAATTCATTTAGAGCCGAAGAAGGCCGCAGTTATCAGCTTGAGTTCACCACTCCGGGTGGTCGTAATTATACTTCAGATCCTGTACAGTTTTCAGGAACAACTATAATTGAAGATGTGTTTGCAGTGCCCGGGACTAATGTTGAAGGGGATCCCGGAATTGAGATACGGGTTGATGGTAGGGGAACCGCAAGTAATACGGGATATTACAGGTATGAATATGAGGAAACATATAAAATAGTATCATTCTTTTTTAAAAGCAAGGATATTATTCTGGACGAAAATGGGAATATAGACCTGGTTCCGAAGTCAAAAGAGGAGTATACATGCTTTAAAACAGATCCTTCTCAAAACATTGTGATAAGCAATACCAATACATTAAACGAAGACAATGTGCAGGGAGAATTGTTGAGGTTCATACGCAGTGATAACCCAATTTTTGCACACAGATACAGTATCCTGGTTAGACAATATGGTATATCAAGAGAGGCTTATTCCTTTTATCAAACCCTTAATAATTTAAGTGATTCTGAAAACCTTTTCTCTCAGGTCCAACCTGGATATCTTCAGGGGAACATATCCTCTTTAAATAATCCGGATGAAAATGTTCTTGGATTCTTTAGTGTATCATCTGTAGCCGAGAAAAGAGTGTTTTTTAATTATACAGATTTTTATAATCTAAACGATGGGCACCGGCCCACCTTTACTCCTTATTGTCCTCGAATTAGACCCTCAACCTTCACTTATCTGGTCGAGTTGTTGAGTACCGGCAGTTATCGTTTTTTCGAAGATCTTGGGGTTGGTCCTCCCACTAATTCAGCACGTTATAGACTGGTTTCAGCACCGTGTGTAGACTGTACATTGATTGGCAGTAATGAGGTGCCGGAATTCTGGGAGGAATAAATGAAAATTGAGAAGAGACGCAGTGCTCTAAATCCGGTCATCCTACGAGAATATAGAACTTCAGAAAATTTAGATTGAGTTATTCTCCGTATTCTGCTTTTTCATTATTAAGAATGATAATTATCATACTTCTTTTCAGGTTGTTATAGTAATTTTAGATATGTCTAAAATTGAGGATAATGGATGTATCAATTTTTTTAGCAAGATTTTGGGGGTGGTATCTTTTAATATTTTTCATCATTCTCACTTTTAATCCAATTAGGATCAAACAGATTTTCGCTGATCTTAAAGATCAAAAATTTCTGATTATAGTAGCTTTCCTGGCAATTTTAATTGGTCTTATAAATATTGTGCTGCACAATGTATGGGAACCGGACTGGCGATTTGTGATAACACTCATAGGTTGGACATCTATTTTTATAGGCCTGGCACTTTTTATTTTTCCGGATCCTACATCCCGCAGACTGATTAAACTAAATATTAAGCTGGTTCAGGTTATTTATATACTTCTTTTATTAATGGGCCTTTACCTGTTAAACAAGGGGTATGGATTGTTGATTTATTGAGATTTATATAAAAAGAAAATACATTGTTGAAACTAATTTCTTAGAGATGAAAAATTTTATTTTAATTCCGGTTTTATTCTTATTCCCTCTAATCTTTGTTGGACAAACAATTGAGGGTATTGAGGTAGTAGGTTCTTCCACCGAGGGATATATTCCTGTTATGAAAAATAAACAGTGGGGTATAATTAACCTTGAAGGTGAAAAGGTAATCGACTTCAGGAGTGATCTTATTTACAATGAAACTCCGGGCACCGGAGCAGATTTGGGTGTAGCGTCCTTGAGGTTTCCGGCATTAATAGATGATAGGGCAATTATAAGAAAAATAGATAATCAAATCCCTTATTATGGATTTATTGATTCTAACGGCTCGACGGTCATTGAACCACAGTTTTTAAATGTCTCCAATTTCAAGAATGGTCTTGCCTTTGCTTTAAAGGTGGAAGAGCGGTTTTTAGGCAGAAATAATCTTCTGGATAAAACTATGAAATCCTATAGATATGATGTTGTGCTAATTGATACCTCGGGGGAGGTAAAAACATACCTGGCAGGACCTTTTCCGGTTAATATAGATCGAAAGAAATTACGGGTGGCCCCTATGATCGAAGCTAAATGGATAGGGGAAAATCTTGCCGCGGTAAAAACCCCTGAGAAGAAATGGACCATTCATAAGATAGAGTAGTAGTTTTTATTTCTTGAAAAAAGATTAGAGATCTCATCATATAGCTGCGTATTTGTTTATCTGTTATTGATAGGGGGTTTACTGAACACTGTAAACTCCCTTTTGGAAATACTTCTATGCTTTGTCGTCCTTGCAGTACGCGCAGACCAATATAAATATTATTCCATATTCCAATATGGAATAAGAGTATTGATGTAATGTTAAGTTGAGGAATTATCTCAAGATAATGCGCAAAGGTTTGAAAATCCCAGGGTGTCGTCATTCTGTCATTAAAAATTATCTGCTTGCCTGAAGGCCTGACCTTGCAATATCAATAAAAAGTTCCATTCAGGTGGAAAACCACAGGCCTTTAAATTTTAATTACAGTACCACCACTTTCTCCTAAATTAAATATTGGTCAAAAAGCTAAAAATACCGGTAAATGGGTATTGCGGTAACCTGACAAATAGAATAATTTTAAAAATTTCTAGACGCCAATATTATATATGGAGAGGGAAAAGAATTATCAAACATACTAGCTAATACTCTCCAGGAATTGCCGGATTATCTTTTCAATTCTCTTGATGGAATGTTTTTTCTTCAGATTTTCAAGATGGTTCTAAAGAAGTGTATGTACCCTTTCTAAATATTTAGGACTTTTCAACTAATTCACTTCCCCAAAAGAATTTTAGTTAAACCTAAAGCCTAAAATCCAACTTAGAATTTCTTAACGTAATAAATCCTGGCATCATGAAAAATAATTACTTCAATTATTTGATTATTGGGATGATGTGCCTTTCCATCAATACAGGTCCATCCCAAAACATTTTATCCTTCGGAGATTTAGCTGTAACTACTGAAATTATTCCTTTTAAAATCCCTCCATCCTCTACTAGAAATTATGATGATACCGTTATTTCTAAGAAATTAGGAGCTGCTACCCAGGATAAGGTTGTAATTGCAGGAACCTTTCAAAGCGCTTTGAATTGTGCTAGTGATTGGGACCCCGGTTGTGAATATACACAGCTAACTTTTAATCCCTCGACAGGTTTATACACGGGTACTTTTCAAATACCTGCAGGAAACAACCGGTACAAAGTTACCGTTGGAGGTAGCTGGGATGTAAATTATGGTGAAAATGGAATACCAAATGGGGCTGATATTTTTTTGTGCGTAACCTCCGGTTCAGAAGAAATTACATTTACCTATGACCCGGCAACAAATTTGGTAACCACTTCACCTGTTACAAGTGGATTTTCGCCAGATTGTTTGCCGCTGGTTGTGCTTGCAGGTAATTTTCAGGAAGAGTTAGGTTGTGAGAGTGACTGGCTTTCCGATTGTTCAAATACGGCTCTCACATATAATCCAGGGTCCGGATTATTTGAAGGAGATCTCAATATCCCTGCCGGTTGTTACCAGTATAGAGTAGTTTTGGAAAACAACTGGCAAATTAGTTTTGGAGAAGATGGTATACATAACGGTATAAATTATATTCTATCTATACCAGAAGATCCTGCTATAACTCACTTTACTTATGACCCTGTGAGCCATATCGTTAATTCATCACCTTATAGCGATGCTCCTCAGGACCTCACAAAAGTCTCTCTATTAGGCACTTTACAGGACGAATTAGGTTGTGTTATAGATTATGATTATGAATGTGAAAACCCTGCGTTACTACTTAATCCAGCTACTGGCGTATGGGAAGGTAGCTTCACGCTTCCTGCCGGATGTTATACTTATCTGGTGAAAGAAGTATTTGGTTGTACTATTATCATTTATGGAGAAAACGGAATTGAATGGGGTAATGTAATACCATTACATGTTCCGGTAGATGGTGAAGTTACCTTTAGTTACGATCCACAAACCCATATAATAAGTTCCACTCCCTATAGCGGTGCTCCGCAGGAAGTGACTACAGTGTCGCTTATTGGGACTTTACAGGACGAAACAGGCTGCAATTATGATAATGATTTTGGGTGTGACAACCCGGCCTTATTATTTAATCCGGATTCGGGGCTATGGGAAGGTAGTTTCACACTTCCTTCCGGATGTTATTTTTATCGGGTCAAAGAAACCTTTGGCTGTAATATTGAAAACATCTATGGAGAAAACGGAATGGAATGGGGTAATGAGATTCAATTATTTGTTCCATTAGATGGTGAAATCACCTTCAGTTACGACCCACAAACCCATATTATTAGTTCAACACCTTATAGCGGAGTTCCGCAGGAAATAACCACAGTATCGCTCTTTGGGACTTTACAGAATGAATTAGGCTGTGTAGATGATAATGATTATAATTGTGATAACCCAGAGTTACTTTTTAATCCAGCTACTGGCGCATGGGAGGGAAGCTTTACGATACCTGCCGGTTGTTATCTGTTCCGTGTAAAGGAAATATTTGGTTGTAGTTTTACTAATTTATATGGTGAAAACGGAAATGAATGGGGGGATGATATTCAATTATATATTCCGGCCGAGAGTGAAATTACATTTAGTTACAACCCGGAAACCCATATCCTAAGTTCGACCCCTTATAGCGGGGCGCCGCAGGAGGTGTCAAAAGTCTCACTTTACGGAGATTTACAGGACGATCTAGGTTGTGATAATGCATATGATTTTGATTGTGACCAACCTGAGTTACTTTTTAATTCTGATACGGGTTTATGGGAAGGAAGCTTTACGCTATCCGCCGGATGTTATACCTATTATGTAAAAGAAACATTGGGATGTATTGTGAGTTTTTATGGCGAAAACGGAACATTAGGGTATAATGATATTCAGTTATATGTTCCAACAGACGCTGAAATAACCTTCACTTACAACCCGGAAACTCATATCATAAGCTCGACGCCTTATAGCGGTGTCCCGCAAGAGGTAACTAAAGTATCGCTTATAGGGTCTTTACAGGATGAATTAGGCTGTGACTATGATTATAATTATGAATGTGATAAACCGGCGTTATTGTTTAATTCAGATTCTGGCAATTGGGAAGGAAGCTTTACGCTACCCTCCGGATGTTATACATACCGGGTGAAAGAAACATCTGTTTGTAATGAAACCTTTTATGGGGAAAAGGGGATTGAAGGGGGTGAAGAGATTCAATTATATGTTCCGTTAGAGGGGGAAATCACTTTCAGTTACGACCCTGAGACCCATATTCTAAGTTCAGCACCTTATGGAGGGGGTACGCCTGAAGCTTCAACAGTTTCACTTTATGGAAATTTACAGGACGAATTAGGCTGTGCCTATGATTATGATTATGGATGTGAAAACCCGGCATTAAGTTTTAATTCCATCTCAGGATTATGGGAGGGAAGTTTTACGCTACCTGCCGGTTGTTATACCTACTGGGTGAAAGAAACCACTGTTTGTAATGATGTAATCGTCTATGGAGAAAACGGAATTGTATGGGGTGATGAAATAGAGTTATATGTCCCATTAGATGGGGAAATCACCTTCAGTTACGACCCGAAAACCCATATAATGAGTTTATCTCCTTATAGCGGTTTTCCACGTGATGTGATAACTATTTCACTAATAGGGAATTTACAGGATGAATTAGGCTGTGCTATTGATTTCGATTTTGAATGTGACAAACCAGAGTTACTATTTAATTCGATTTCTGGTGCGTGGGAAGGAAGCTTTACGCTACCAGCCGGATGTTATACTTACTTGGTTAAAGAAACATTTGCCTGTGATGTAACCTACTATGGAGAAAACGGAATTGAATATGGTTATGGGAATCAATTATTTGTACCATCAGATACTGAAATTACATTCAGCTACGACCCGCAAACCCATATCATTAGCTCATCACCTTATAATAATATTTCTACAATAATTCAATGTCCGGACAATATTTCAGTGAATAACGATCCGGGTGTTTGCGGGGCAATTGTAAGTTATCCAGAAATTGAAGTCACAGCTGACTGTGGAGGTGAAATTCCTTCAATAATTCAAACTGGAGGATTGCCAAGCGGTTCCTTTTTCCCAGTTGGGATTACTACAAATACCTTTGTGCTTATAAAAACAACAGGTGAGGAAATTTCTTGCAGTTTTGATGTGGTGGTTACTGATACAGAGCCTCCTTTAATTTCAAATTTAAACCAAAATTATGAACCACTCTGGCCTCCAAATCATAAGATGGTCCCGGTATTTATAGAATATTTGGTTTCAGATAACTGTAACATAACATCCACTGAACTTTCCATCTTAAGCAATGAGCCTGAAAACGGATATGGAGACGGCAATACAACTCCAGATTGGGAAATACTGGATGAACATAATGTACTTTTAAGGGCAGAAAGATCTGGGAAAGGAAATGGACGAGAATATTATATAACCATTAAAGTAACAGATAGTTCTGGTAACTTAACAGAACAACTGGTTACTGTTTCAGTTCCGCGGGATAGGAGCAAAAAAGGTCAGAATATTTTTGAAACTGATCTTAGTAATGATAAATACATATTGTATCCAAATGGGGCCGATGATATTATTAACTTAAAAGGACCAAAAACTACATCAAACTCTCCTTATGTTATTTATGATATGTTAGGGATAGTGAAAATGCAAGGAACTATAGGTAATGATCTAATTGAAGTAAATACACTTAAAGCGGGAATTTATATTTTAAAATTTGAAACAGATAATGAGTATGTTTTTAAGAAGTTTATAAAAAATGAATGAAACTGTCTTATTAATCCGGGATAAAATAGTTTTTGAATGGTGAAATGTAAAGGTTTACAAACCTGTTCATTTATAATTAGGAATCCCCCTGTTGTCGTCCTGTCCGTTCGGGCGTCTAAAAAATAAAAAATCTGCTCAGGTGAAGAGGCCTGGCAGATTTTTGTTGTTTTGGAGGAGAAAGACCGAAATTTCCATTTTTAAGTTACTATGGTGCTCTAAAATGACTATAATTTCTGGTCACCGATTTGTTCTCGTTTCAACAAAAACTAACAATCTTGTTTTTGAAATAGATTGTTTTTGTGATTGTAAATAAAATTAAAATCATTTTTTATTTCTGCTTATATTCTATCTTTAAGAGGTTTATCTCTATAAAAGTTAAAATTATGAGAGTTGCAGTAGAACGGAAGAACATAAAGTTCACGCCTGACTCCAGTCGAGTTGTGGCAAGGTTTTTTATGAATGGTGATAAAAGAACTCAGGATCTTGTTGCCAGGATTATCGCGATGAGTGACTTTCAGGTTGGTCAAACTCTGGAACAGACCTTAAGGGAATTTTCGACGCGCCACCGTAATATTTCAAAAGTGTTTTTTAAAAATTTTTCTAAAATTCAGGGCATTATTGAGAATATGCAGATTAATTCTTCGAACCTTTCAGAAGAAAGAAAATTACTCATAGGTTCTTATTGCACAATGGAGTTTGCTCTGGAATCGGCAGCTTTTTTTAATCCCTCTATGATAGAAGATTTTGACCAAAGCTATCTGGAAGAAGGTGAAAAAAGAGTTATTATTTCCTTTAGGGCAACAGGAGAAGGCCATATTTCGTCGTTAGTATTTAGAAGGGGGATCCTGGATAAAAAAAATGATTTGCATTTAATGAAAACTGGTCATCATATTGATAAAGCAGAAATTTCGCATAAAAAGTTATATGATAAAAAGCGATTTATAGAGCGCCTGGCAGAAATAAATATTCCAAAAAAGTTTTCCAGGGCTATTATGAAAAGTTTACCGGACAGGTTTGAATATTATGCCTTAAAACATGAAGTTAACAAGGTATTAGCAGACACTAATATGATTGCTGAGAGAAGAATAGCACTGGAAGAAATGACATGGTTAGTTGACTCTTTTTATGACCTACATTTTAAACAGGATGCAGATCTATCGGGTCGGGTAATTTTCCCAATATCAGCATCGGAAAGCAGCGGGATTGAGGATGCTCGTTTTGTAAGGTTTATTGATGAGGACGGAAAAGCAAAAGTATATGCTACCTATACCGCTTATAATGGCCATACCATTTTGCCGAAACTACTTTCTACAGACGATTTTTATACTTTCAGGATTATGCCTTTACATGGAGAAGGAGCTCAAAACAAGAATTTAGCACTCTTTCCATCAAAAATAAAGGGTAAATATGCAATGCTGGCAAGAATTGACGGGGTGAATAATTACATCTTGTTTTCCGAAAGAACTACGCTTTGGAAAAATCCTGTTATTCTTCAGGAACCAAAATACCCCTGGGAGTTTACGCAAATTGGCAACTGTGGTTCACCGTTATACACTAATGAAGGCTGGTTAATAATCACACATGGCGTTGGTCCCATGCGCCGTTATTGTATTGGAGCTTCACTTTTTGATTTGGAAGATCCTACCAAAGAAATAGGACGATTGGAAGAACCTTTAATTACGCCGCTTGAAAATGAAAGGGAAGGTTACGTTCCCAACGTTGTTTACTCCTGTGGAGCATTAATTCATAACCAAAGCCTTATTTTACCCTATGCCCTATCAGATTATTCTTCAACATATGCAGTGGTGAATTTGGCTGAATTATTTAGTGCTTTGAAACGGAGATAGAGTTCATCGCTGGATTTATTTGTTTTCTACTACAGTCTTATAAGCTTTTATATAAGCATTGACCATAGTTTCCAGGCTGAAGTTTTTTACTGCATTTTCTCTACAAGTCCTTGGATTAATTTTATCCAAAGCTTTTATCGCTAAAATAGCTTCTGAAATATTACCTGGTAAAAACCCGGTTTCTCCTTCAACGATGAGTTCCGGCATACTTCCTCTTTTAAAAGCGATTACCGGAGTGCCGCACATCATAGCTTCCAGAACGCTTAACCCAAACGGTTCTTCAAAAAATATGGGATGTAGTAATGCTTTGGCACCTCCAAGTAATCTATCCCGAACTTCAGGTCCTACATTGCCCAGATATTGAACATTATCATTATCTATATGAGGTTTTATTTCTGAATTGAAATATACTTCATCCTGAATAAGTCCGGCAATTTTCAGGATAAAACCTGCTTTCCGTGCAATTTCAATAGCTGCGTGTGCTCCTTTATGCGGATGAATTCTTCCGAAGTAAAGTAAATAATTCCCTTTTTTATTTCTGAAAGTGAAATTTTTGGGGTCTAGACCGTGATAGATAGTAGTGAGATAATCGAGTTCTTTATTCCTATCTGCATTTGAAATTGAAACATACGAGGTAGATGCATTGTACTTTTTATAAACCGGAAGAATTTTTGGAGATGAAAAACCGTGAATGGTGGTTAACATTGGCGTTTTAATTAGACCCGAATAACTTAAAGGCAGGAAATCGAAATGATTGTGAATTATATCAAATCGTTCCGCTTGCTCCATTAAATGACTAATATGCAAACACTCCAATACTTTAGGATCATTTTCTTTATCAACTTCGTACGGTAATTCACAAGCCCAATCCAGTTTTGCTTTTGTAAGGGAATTAGCGGTTGCAAAAAGCGTTACATCATAGCCTTTTTCGACTAATCCTTCGGTAAGATTTGAAGCCACCTGTTCCCAGGGGCCATATTTTTCTGGTGGGGTGCGCCAGGCTATTGGTGCTAAAACTGCAATTTTCATGAGGTATTAACCATTTTCTTTAATTGTTGGGCAGATTTAAATTCTTTGGGTTGGTAGAGTTCATCATAAGCCTGGAGAACGGTAAGATGGGAAATTAAATAAGCCAGCGAACTCTCTGCCCCCTGATTTCTATTTATCCCATATTCTTCAATTCCATCGCAGCAACCTTTGGTATCAAAATCATAAAGGCTCATTCGCAAATCGTTCTCACCTAAAAACCACATAAATGAAAGAAATAATTTGTTTAAGAACTCTTTATCCTTTGTAAGTAAAAACGCCTGGTAATACATAAGCACCATAGCTAGAGCATCTACTGGTTGCTGTGCGAACATAGATCTTTCTTCCCCTTTTACATACCAATTCTTATTTCCTATAATTGATAGATACCCGTTTTTAGAAGTTTGTTCTGTAAGAAATCCCATAGATTCGAGGGCGATAGATTGTATATTATTATCATTTAAAATTTGGTTAGCGTGAAGGAGTGATAAGGGTAGTATTCCATTATCATAAGCAAGTAAGTTTTCAAACCAGTTCCAGTTGTAAGATCTATTATTTTCATATTGCGTTATCAATTTTGAGCTCAGGTTCTTTAACCGCATAACCATTTCTTCATCTGCCGGGTTGCTTTTTAGGTAGTAACATATCCCGATAATAGTATTAGCAATACCTCTAATAGATTTTAATTTTTCAAAATTTGGAACGGCAAGGAAAAAAACTAATTTACCATTTTGATAATATGCATCATTTGGAGCATTTCCCATTAAATATCCCAACGCCCAAATAGTCCTTCCAAAAGAATCTTCGGAGCCTGTGAGGTCTAAAAAATTTCGGTTAAAGCTTAGGAAGTTCCTGAATGTTCCATTTTCATTCTGCATATAATGAATATAGCTTAAGTAAATGGGCATTAACTCCAGCGCTAAAGGATGTTTTTTCTGGTTGTAGGCCATTAGTGACATTAATAAAGCTCTGGCGTTATCATCAAGACAATAACCTTCTTTGAGATTGGGGATTCCAAATTTGGCGTGCTGAATTATTCCTGTATCATCGGTTAATCTTTTGATATGCGCCAGGGAAAATGGAGGAAGTAGCAAAGGGTCTATTATGGTTCCCTCTTCACTTACACTTTCTTTTTTAGGTGATTTTAGAATGCATTTAGCGAGGTCCAAATATTTTTCTCCTATTTTAGGCCATTTTATCTCTTTGCCATATTTGTACGCTTTCTCCTGGATTTCTTTTAATTTCACAGGATCATCCAATAATTCATTAAGTGTATAAGCCAGATCATCTGGATCATTGAAATTAAATAGTCGCCCTTTACCATCTTGCAGCAACTCTGCAGCGTGCCAATATGGGGTGGAAACCACAGCGCAGCCCACGCCCAAAGCGTAAGAAAGCGTTCCACTGGTGATTTGGGTTTCATTAAGATAGGGAGTGATGTAAATATCGCAGGCAGCCAAATATCTAAACAATTCCGTTTCATCAATAAACTCATTTAGTAATAAAACGTGATCCTGAAGCTTTAGTTTTTTTATGAGTAATTGTAGATAATTTCTGTATTCTTCTCCCGAATGTCGTAAAACATTAGGATGCGTTTTTCCCAAAACCATATACAAGATCTCAGGATGATTTTTGATTGTTTGAGGTAAGGCCTTTATTACAGTTTCAATCCCTTTATTTCTACCTATAAACCCGAAGGTCATTAGTACTTTTTTCCTCTCCAGTTTAAATTCTGCCTTAGACTGTTTTCTATCAAATTGGATATCGGGAACGCCGTGCGCAATTAAAGTAATTTTTGTTTTTGGAACATCGTACACAGAAGTTAAAAAAGAAATTGCCATTTGACTCATTACAACCACTTTATCGGCCATCTTGCAGATTTCTTTTAAAATTGCCTTTTCAGTATAGGAAGGAGTTTCAAGGATAGTATGAAGGGTTACAATAATTGGGATTTTAACGTGATGTAATAGAGGTAGCACGTAAACGCCCCCAGACCCTCCAAAAATTCCAAATTCGTGTTGAAGTATGCAAATATCGACACCGTTTGAGTTTATAAAATTTGCAGCTTCCAGATAATCAGCTTGTTGTTCCTGGCGAATAGTTAGTTTGACCTCGGGTGGGTAGGCATAGCTTTCATCGTAATCGTTCATGGCTATAACCAAACTTTTTCTAAGTTTTGTGCCATGCTGGTTTTTCCCGGTCATTGCAACCGCTAGATTTTGGGTAAAAGTCCCAATACCACATTCCCTTGGCGGATATGTCCCTATAAAAGCGATCTTCATTTTAAGACATTTTTCAGGTTTACTTCATTATTTACCAATAACTATAAAGACAAAGCCCGGCAAATGAAAATTTAATTTCATTACCGCATTTTGCGAGTAGTACTAGCGTTTTTTTTAAAATAAATTGTGGGGCGGTTTATTATCGGGTTCAAACCGATCTTCTTATATTCTAAACTTTGATTGTTTTAAGAAAAAACACTATAAAATGGGATAGGAGGGTTACTTAAAGATAAGATTATTTAAGCTAACCTCCTTATATTAAAAATGTTAACTTTTCTTAGTAAGTGAGAATTCATGATCCGAACCGGTGAGTTGGGGTTTTTTAACTTAAAGCCTGGCCTAATTTAGTTTACTGAAATCGATCTATTAGATTAGAAAAAATCAGCCAGGGGACCTGAATGAGGCTTCTCTTATTTCATCGAAAAACGGGGTGTTTTTTCCTTCCACACATTTTACAGCGTAAAGATAAAGAGCAGCACTCCAGGTTTGCCAATCCTGCCCCATTGGTTCGCCATTTTGCGATCTAAACCATTCATTAAATCCAAAATCAAGATCTTTAGTCCTGGAAAGCTTTATGAGCCTGGTGAGCTCCATTAGTTTTATTTCAGCTAATCCATATTTTTTAGCAGCAACTAAGGCAGCAATATATAACCCACAGATAAAAGGCCATATTCCACCATTGTGATAATTTCCTGGTAAATTGTAATCAGCATAACGCCTGTGCCAATCTTTATCTTCTGGTTTTATGAAAGGATAGAAATTGGGAGGTAAATCTCCCGTAAGTTCTCCCCTGGTTTTCATTTCTACACACTCTTTTTCTATCCATTCAATAATAGCCTCTGCTGTTTTGGGAGAAGCCATCCCTGAAAGAATTGCGAGACTATTCCCCAGCAAATCGAATCTTTCGCTTTTAAAATGTTTATAAGCCCAAATTGCATAATAAGGCTTATCTCTTATCACCAGGCCCTTCTCTATATGTTTTTCCTGCTTGTCCCGGATAATTGTGAATCTTTCCATTTCATTATGCATCTCCTTTGCACGCTTAAGGTGACCCATTAATTGCAAATAACTATATACCACCGTATTTACAAAAAGGCCATAACCCAACACCCATTGTTCATCGCGCCAATCGCTGGTAGGCTGTTGAGCAACAAGGCAGCGGTCTTTAGGGCTTTGATACTCCATCCAGAGCAAAGATTTTTCTACAGCAGTTTTCAAGAATTCAGGTTCATTAACCGTCTTTCTATAAATTGCAGTTGCAAGCAAAAATAAAGGTGTAGTATCACTGGCACCCCGATCTTCACTATCGTGAACCAAAGAGGGGATATGTCCTTTTTCTGTCTGATTCTCGGCTAAAGTTTCCAGAACCTTTCGAATGCTGTCCAAAAGTTCCAAATTCTCTGAAACCGCTATCCCAAATATGGAAAACATTAAATCTCTGGTATACGGCTCGGGATATCCCCAGCCTGCAGTTCTTGGCAAGCCCTGAAATGGTCCTTTAGAATTATGAAGAAGAATACCAATAGCAGCTTCTTTTGCTAAAGCGATTAATTTTAAATTTTCAGATGTCATCACTTTCAATTTAAACCATACCCAATTTATCCTGTAAAATTTGTAAAAACCTCTTTGCAACAACTCTGTAATCAAAGTTAGCGACCACCCGTTCTCTTCCCTTCTTACCCATACTTTCCCTAAGGGTTTTGTCTAACATTAGGGTTAAAAGATGGGCTGCTATATCCTGAACATCGGCACGGTAATCTACCGTCCGTGGCTCCTCAAACACTATTTTTTGGTATTTCTCAAAACCTGATTCTTTCCCCAGGATCACTTCTTTTGCTATAATTTTTTGGGCTACTCCTGCCAGCAATGCTGTTTCTTTATGAACTAGCGTATCTAACATTCCCATTGCATTTATTCCTATTACCGGTTTTTCGCAGGCACCAGCTTCTACCTGTGGCATCCCAAATCCCTCAAGCCTTGAAGGGGCGGCATAAATATCACAGGCCCCAATTAAGTAAGGAATAAAATTTCTGGAAATGGTATTGGTCGCATAGTAGATCTTATCTTCGAGGCCTAACTTTCTTGCCAGTTCCATATCTAATAAATTTTGTGCTCTTGTTCGGGGTTGTGGCCAAACTTTACAAATATATTTCCAGTTTGGTGCTTTATCATTAATTATTGCAAGGCCTTCCATCACTTCTCTTGCACCTTTTGAAGCAGCATCACCACCTATAGTTAAAATCATTATTTGATCTGGAGATATCCCCAAAGCTTCTCTAACCGCCCGTATTTTAGGGTCATTCCTATTAAAAGGTATAAAAGCATCTGTATTACAACCCACTGGCAGAACCTCAATATTATCGGGTTTTATTCCATCACGCACATACATTTCTTTCACCCATTTTGAAGTTACCAGGATAAGCGGCAATTCGTTCAACACTTTCTGGTAATTTGCAATATATCCATCGGCCACTAACCAGGGCACCGGCAAAACCCCATGGCTTTGAGTATGAAGAATTAGTTGTGGTGTGTGACCCCAATAGCCAACCCCCACCGCAATATCGGGTTTAAACCACCTATAATACCATTCCTTTTCCTGTGCCGATTCAAAATGAGCAGCATGAGCATCCACGCCCAATTCCAAAAGTCCTTTAAATAACAAGTCTCCTTGCGTAGCTAAACCGCCTGGTGAAGGAGGATAATCGTAAAGTAATAATACTTTCATTTTTCTATTCTTATATCTTCCTTTTCCCTACCTCCCAGTTCTAGCCATTTATAAGCAATATTTGGATCATTAAATTTCCAGAAAGCTTCAATTTTGGGTGTAGTTTCGGCTTCAAAACCTCCAGGGGTAAATCCATAGGTTTCAGTTATAATCTTATATTTTTGTTTCCAGATTCTATCAGGCAAGGGGTACTGAAAAGCTTTATTTTCTGCTTTCGGGTAGTAAGCTTTGTTTCCATCTTCATAGGCAAAGGTCCAAAGCTCATTTGATGAAATCTTATTTTGATACCATAACTCAATTACTGCCTTACTAACTTCTTCGTGTCGAAGATGCCGGGTATATTCTCCCGAAGGATTATGAGTAATAATCAGGTCAAAATGCTGGCTGGGTAAGAGACTTAATACTGCATCTTTAACTATCTCATTATCAATAGGGGTTTGTTCCGGACAGTCATCTAATTCGCCCATTGTTCCGTAAGACTGTAAAATTTTAAGACATTGATAAAATTTGGAAGCTCTTTCTTTATCATTCCCCCGGCAAAGAGAAACTATAAACCAATTGACTGAGGGATTAGTTAGAATAGTACCGCCGCACCATAAAGTTTCATCATCCGGGTGAGCTACTATAACCGCTGCATTTTTATCAGATAAAATATTTTGAGTTTCCATCAGAAAATTTTATTTAGTACTGATTTTTATTCAAGACCTTTTTAGGACTAAAGTGTCCTTAATTTACCTGGCAATTATGGAAAATTGATTTCAGGGAAATCCAAAGCGAAGTTTATTGAACCTATTTTCAGAAATTAAAATCCCACTTTTTTAAAAAATAAACTTGCTATCCCTTATTTAAAGTGGGGCCTGATCCTGATAATATTCTTCAATTTAAAACCTCTTTGGAGGAACTTAAATTTAGTTATTTTTGATTAATATAGACGGGTTAAAAATATATATTACGCACATTATTAATTGTTTAGGAGCTTTAAAAGTATAGAGGCGAAGAGTATTTAATCAGATAAATAGGGAAATTGGCCTTACAACTTGGATATCTGAACCATGAAGGTATTCTTTGTTGCCCGGGAATCCTTAAAGGAGCCATCTGTGTTTTTAAGGTTAATTTTCCTCCTGTTTCCCTTTAATGGATGTCACTTCCCATGGATTTTTTATGCTCCAGATCAAGGACGAAACCAGACCTTATTGGATCAGATTGATAGTGCAGGATTTAAAAATAAAAATGCACGATTAAAAATCATGCAAGACTGCCGTGGCTGGATGTTTGGGAGAGCAGCGCAGAAAATAGCAATTGTTTCTGCGGTTGCAGAACAACAACCTGGACTTGACGTATCAAAATTATCTACTGAATTATTGTAACTACTTAATGAAGCGTATGAAAAGCAAGGTCTGGAAGAATCCAATGGAAATCCTTATTTCAAATAAAAAAACTTTCTGCAAGTCCTTCAGGTTAACTCCAATAAAAAGGCAGAAAACTAAAGTTTCCCGCTTTTTATTGGAGTTTTTAGTACCACTTATGTAACCTTAAGGATGGTTTAATCCTCTATGAATCTTTAAATTCGCGATTAAACGGCGAACTGTTTACTCCTGAAATTTTACTTTTTTCGGGAATTCCCCCATAGGAATCAGGCAGGATTAATCTTAGGTTTATTAATATTAGTGCCGTCCCCATCATCTAAAGATAGATACCATTCTTTATTAACGATATAAAGTCGTTTTCAATTAGGGTTTACATAAGAATCTTTTTACCCAATAGATATTTTAATAATAATTAGGAGAATGAAAACGGGGCGACACCGACAAGCCAAATGAGTCGGAACTAAAAACGCCATACAACAACGAACTGTTGTAAAAAGCAATTTTTATTAACTTAAACCAATTAATTATGAAAAATCAAATTTTAATTTTGATGTTATCGGTCGTTACGTTGTTTGCATGTAGTAGTGATTCACTAAACAATGATGAAGTTAATTTATCCAATCAAAAGGTAGATTTACAGACAAGTTCTTCAAAAAGGGCTGTCACACGTCCTTTTAAAATGAAAAAAGCTCTAGGCACTTTTAGCGTATCTCAAGGTGATGGTATATCATGCTCAGCTATATTCCTAAATGCTCATGGTGAAGGAACTGTAACACATCTGGGGCGTAGTACACTATTAGTGGAATGGTGTTGGGATGGAAGTCCAGATGACATAGGTACAAAAACACTTGCACTTACAGCTGCGAATGGTGATGTGTTATATGGCACTTACAATTTTATTCAATGGACTTCGGAAACCACATTTGAACAGGGATTGGTCTTCGATGGCGGAACTGGACGATTTGAAAATGCAACTGGAGAATTTTATGAATCCTTAGTGATTACATGGGATACCGAGTATTCTGGAACATTTACTGCGAGTGGTGAAGGCACATTAACGTATTAAGTAACACTAATAAAAATCATTCCAAGCAACTATTACTTGGAATGATTTTTTTTTTGCATCTCAAAGGTACTTTTACTTAGAAGATATTTTTAATGAAATAGTCAACGCGATTGTCAACTCAAAAAAGAAACCTCGTAAAGACAAGCCTTACGGGGTTATTTTGTGGAGTCATAGGGTTTACAGAACCCTGAGACTCACATTCTGCAAATACCGCTATGCTTTGCCGTCCTTTCAGTCCGGGCGTCTTAAAATCAAAAATTCCCGTTCAGGTGAAAAAACCTGACGGGAATTTTTTGATTTCAATCCGCAGCATAGCTGCGCTTGATTGTGGAGTCGGAGGGTTTCGAACCCTCGTCCAAACAAGCAATTAAGAAGCTTTCTACACGTTTAGTCTTCGTTTAGTTTTCGTTGCAAGACCGGCCGAAAACCACCAATCTTACACTTATCCTCAATTAGATTTCAGAAGAACATCAAGGCCCTGCGCTTCCTATATTTACTTTTTCGGTGTCTCTGGTGTGGCCGCCGTAAATCAAGGCTTCCACGAGACATCTCAGCTCCCTGCCTTGCAGGGATTAAGTATAACCTACTATGATTCGGTTATGCAGCCAAGGCGTAGTTATTCTCGCCGTTTAAAAAGTGTGAAATATGAGATTTACGAGCTAGTATCCCAGCGCTCGACGTGCTTACAACTCAATTCGACTCGCTGTCAAATCCAAGTCGACCCCATAAAATAAAGAACTTTTTTCAGATAAAACTCCCGCTCATTACTAGCGGATCCTTAACCGAAGATGCAAAGATACAGTTTAAAATTTATATCTTTGAACAACACCTTCATTAAAGCAAAACCCATACCAAAATGATAAAATTTGCCCTCATCAAAGAAAGGAAAACCCCACCGGATAGACGGGTGGTTTTTTCTCCTGAAAAATTAAAAGAAGTGGTGAAGGAATTCCCTGATGCAAGTTTTAAAATAGAGGCTTCAGATATCCGGATTTTTCCCGATGATGCCTATAGAAATACAGGTTTTGAGGTCACTGAAGATGTTTCAGATTGTGATGTGATGCTGGGGGTAAAGGAGGTTCCGGTGCCGGCACTAATTCCGGAAAAAAAATATTTCTTCTTCTCCCATACCATTAAAAAACAACCCTATAATCGAGATTTATTGCGGGAGATCCTTCAGAAGAATATAGAACTGTATGACCACGAGGTCATTGTAAAGGAAAATGGCCACCGCCTTATTGGCTTCGGAAGGTATGCCGGGCTGGTGGGCGCTTATAATTGCTTTAGAGCCCTGGGCTTAAAAGAGGACCTCTTCGAACTTCCTAAAGCGGAAAACCTGCCAGACCTGCAGGCGCTTTTGTCAGAATTGGATAAAATCAAACTACCTAACCGAAAGATCGTCCTTACCGGAAGCGGGAAAGTGGGGCAGGGGGCAAAGGAGATCCTGGATCATCTCAAAATTAAACAACTCCCTGTAGAAGAATATCTGGAAAAGGATTTTCCTTATCCGGTTTACTGCCAAATTGATGTATTGGATTATAACAGGCGAAAGGATGGGGAAACACGGAATAACCAGGATTTCTATAAACATCCTGAGGAATATGAATCCAATTTTTTAAGGTTTGCACGCAGCAGCGATATTTTTATCGCCGGACATTTTTATGGGGATGGGGCTCCCATGTTCTTTACGAATCAGGATGCTGCATCGCCAGATTTCAGAATTAAACTAATTGCCGATATCTCCTGCGATATCAAGGTGCCAATTCCAAGTACCATCAGGCCCTCTACCATCGCTGAACCTTTCTATGGTTTTGACCCGGTGACACAGCGCGAGGTGGATTTTAGGGATAAGGGGGCCATTACTGTTATGGCAGTAGACAATCTTCCCTGCGAACTTCCAAAAGATGCCAGCGAGGGCTTCGGCGAGATGTTTCATAAGCACGTGATCCCTGCCTTTTTCAACGGCGACAGGGATGGGGTTCTGGAAAGAGCCAGGATGACCAGGGACGGGGAATTAACCCCCCGGTTCAAATATTTGCAGGAATATGTGGACGGAAAATTAAATACAGTTGAAAATGAATAAGACGTTAGCCATTACAGCACTCATTTTTCTCATAAGCCTTGCAGTACCGGCGCAGGTAAATGTGATGAGTTATAATATTAAATATGCCACTGAAAATGACGGGGAGAACAGTTGGTCCAAGAGGAAAGACCATCTTACCAATCAGATAAAATTTTTCCATCCGGATGTGCTGGGGGTGCAGGAGGCGCTGCATGGTCAAATGGAGCATATCAAAGACAATGTTGCAGATTATCAATATGTAGGTGCTGCCCGGGATGACGGGAAGACCAAAGGAGAATACAGCGCGATTTTTTATAACAGCTCCAAATTTGAATTGTTGGAGGAGAGCACCTTCTGGCTTTCTGAAACTCCAAATTCCCCTTCCAAGGGTTGGGATGCATCCTTTCCACGCGTTTGCACGTATGTTAAGCTGAAGGAGAAGGAAAGCGGGAAGGAATTCTGGGTTTTTAACACCCACTTTGACCACGAAGGGGATGAGGCCCGGGAAAAGA
>DATHWA010000173.1:0-2903 GCA_035461025.1 Gillisia sp.
GTTTCCATCGCTGCTTCAGATCTTTTATCATCTATTCTCGCCCCTCTCTCAGAAATTGTGGAATCCCTTATTTCTCCAATGATTCTCTCTACCGTATCTGCTTCAGACTCAACTGCGGCGGTACAGGTCATATCTCCCACGGTCCTAAAGCGTACTTTTTTCACCTGTGTAAGCTCATCATCCTCTTTATAAACAAATTCTGAAGCCGACCAAATAAGTCCATCCCGCTCAAAAACCTCGCGTTCGTGCGAAAAATAGATCGAGGGTATCTGGATCTCTTCAGAAGAAATATAGCTCCACACATCCAGCTCTGTCCAGTTGGAAATTGGAAATACTCTTACATTCTGTCCAATTTCAATCCTTCCGTTAAGCATATCAAAAACCTCCGGGCGTTGATTTTTTTCATCCCACTCTCCGAAATCATTTCTCACTGAAAAAATTCGTTCTTTGGCCCGGGCTTTTTCCTCGTCCCGGCGGGCACCACCAATGCAGGCGTCAAACTTAAATTCTTCTATAGCCTCAAGAAGAGTGTTGGTTTGCAGGAAATTCCTGCTGGAGTATTTTCCCTTCTCCTCCACTGCTTTTCCATTATCAATATCATCCTGTACGTGCCTCACAATTAATTGCAGCCCGAGTTCCTTAACCAGTTTATCTCTAAATTCTAATGTTTCAGGAAAATTGTGCCCAGTGTCTATATGCAATAAGGGAAATGGGATCTTGCCGGGAAAGAAAGCTTTCTGTGCCAACCGCACCAGCGTGATGGAATCCTTCCCTCCCGAAAAAAGCAGCACAGGTCTTTCAAATTGTGCAACTACTTCCCTGAAGATATATACGGCTTCGCTTTCCAGCGGATTTTGTTTTAAAATACGGCTCATGTACTAAATTTTATGCGTGTAGACCACATTCCCTGTTGGCCAGGGCTTTGGTTGGATCAAAATATTTAAACTCATTTGGAAGGCCGTATTTATTAAGATAGGCATCCAGATCTTCATCGCTCCAGTGATAAAAAGGGCTTACTTTGAGCAATCCGTCTTTGCTGTAACTCAGGATATCTATGCTGTCCCGAAAGGCTGTTTGGCCATTTCTCAGGTTGGTAAACCATACATCCGGGTCCTCCTGTTTCATAGCTCTCTGGAATGGTTCCAATTTTACCTGCCTCGTAAATTCCTCATGCAGCGGGTTGTCCACCTGAGGGATCCCTCCAAAATAAGCATTGCGATACGCCGCGGTTTGTTGAGGAGTATAGAGCTTTACGTTTAATTGCAAGAGCTCTATGACCTCCCTGGCATGTAAATAAGTGTTCGGGGTGTTATATCCCGTATCACACCACACCACTTTAATATTAGGATCAATTTGAGAGCAGGCGTGAAGGATCGCCACTTCGTACGGCCGGAAGTTTGTAGTAACAACAGGTCTTTCCGTATTATTTACCACCCACTGGATAAGCTCAGCCGGCGGGATACCTTTAAGCTGCCTGTTAAAGTCTTTCAATTCTTCTTCAGTAAATTTTCTCATTTCTATTCCCTTCCAAAATTTATCTTGTTCCATATTCTTTCGTGTCCAAAATAAAGGAGCATTTTAGTTATTAATTCTAAGGAGCCTATCGCCAGGGCAGTATTCATTTCTCCGGTAAGGAGCCAGGAGATCCCAATTGTATCTAAAGTTCCCACTATCCTCCAGCTTACAGCCTTCGCTATACTTCTCACAGGTTTTTCTGAAACGCTGTCTTTCTCGTAGGTAGTTTTGGTTTGGGTACTTTCTAACAACATATAAAATTATTTAACCTATAGGATTACTAGGGTATTAACAAAAATAGAATTCCTTTTTAATTATGAGGTCACTCTAGTCCTTATTATTTAATATTTAACATTTTCTGGATTCTTCCCAAGGGCAAGGTCTGCCAGAGTATTCTCACCCAACACTTTTAAAGTGCTATCCCTTACCTGGATCATAAGTGCATTTACAGAGCAGGATTTTTCATCCGGACAGTCATCGCACTTTTCGTAATAATTAAGGCTTACACAAGGGAGCATGGCGATAGGTCCTTCCAATATCCTTATCACCTGGGTCATTTTAACCTCAGCCGGTTCCTTGATAAGGTAATAACCTCCACCCTTTCCTTTTTTTGCTGCCAGAATTCCTGAGTTCTTGAGAAGAAGCAGGATACTTTCCAGGAACTTATGGGAAATATTTTGACTTTTGGCAATCTCTGCCGTCTGTACAGGTTTCTTACCCTCTTGCCTCGCGATATAAGCCAGGGCCTTAATTCCGTATTTTGTCTTTTTGGAAAGCATACAGCGAATATAATTAATAAATTCTTTGGCCTTCCTTCCTGCTGCTTCAAATATTCCTTTCCTCATCTCCATATCTTTTTATTATTACTGTAATGCCTGCTCCAAATCTTTCATAATATCTTCCACATGTTCAAGTCCAACAGAAACACGAATTAGGCCCGGCGAAATTCCTGCTTCCAGCCTCTCCTCCTCACTTAACCTCCCGTGTGTGGTAGAAGCGGGGTGGGTCACAATTGTACGGGTGTCCCCTAAATTTGCAGTCCGGGAGCACAATTGAACGCTGTCAATAAATTTCCTGCCGGCTTCTATCCCACCTTTTATCTCGAATGAAATTATATTCCCGCCCTGTTTCATCTGTTTTTTAGCTATTTCGTATTGAGGATGCGATTTTAGAAAAGGATATTTTACGTTCTCTGCCTGCTCCTCCTTTTCTAAATATTCTGCCACTTTTAATGCATTTTCGCAATGCCTGTCCAGTCTCACCGCCAAAGTCTCAAGGCTCTTGGATAATATCCAGGCATTGAAGGGAGAAAGTGCAGGGCCGGTATTACGGGAAAAGAGGTAGATCTCTCGTATTAGATCTGCCTTTCCCACAGTCACCCCTCCCAG
>DATHWA010000174.1:0-12811 GCA_035461025.1 Gillisia sp.
ACTTCCAGCACCTCAGTTTTATCTGAGATCCCATTTTCATTAAATGCTTCTATACTAAAGTAATATTGTGTATCGCGATCCAGGTTTCGCATAAAATGCTCATTTGTATCATAAACCAACCACGCATGGTATAATTTATCTGGTGCGATACCCCAGCGGATATTGTAACCCTGGGCTCCTTTCACCGGTTCCCAGGTGAAAGAAGCATCCCTGCGGTCATCCTGCCGGTTTACCTCGAATCCTTTCACCTTTGAAGGTATCTTCCCTAAACCTTTACCAAACACCCGGATCTCTGATAATGCCAGGTTATTCCCCGGAACTTCAATATTGTTATAACGAACGTATTTTCCCTTTACAGGCTGATTAAGGGGTATGTATGCATTCGGGGTATCTTTAAAGCTGTTACTTCTGTCTACCACAGTTTCCCAATTTTCACCATCTTCTGAAACCTCCAAAGTGAATCTGTGACGCAGGCCTTCAGTACGCGTATAAATACCCGCCTCTTCATCGTGGAAATTCAGTTGGAAAGCATAAATATTCCCGGGGGAAAGCATTTCGATCTCCACCCATTGTTCATCATCATTAGCTTCAGCAACCCAAAAAGATTTTGGGCTTTCATCTGTCAACAACTTAGAAATGATCCCGCCGGCACTGTTTTTCTCAAGAGGCATTTCTGTAATATCAAAGTCCCCATCTGTAGAAGTACTTTTTCTTACCTGCTTCATAGAGGAAGAGACTGTTACATTTCCTTTGTAAGACAACAACATCCAGCCATTATGCAGGCCTGCTTTAGTAGGATGATTAGGACCATAAAGCGGATAATCTCCATAACTGGTAATGCTGTACATTAAATCGTCCTTATCAAAATAGGTGGGAAACATGGCCAGTCGCCTTTCCCAATGAGAATTGGAAGCAAGGGCCACAGTCGCAAAATGCCAGTACTGCCCATTGGTTTGTTTTACAGTGATCCCGTGGCCGGCACCATTGGCAAACCCACCGGGTTTAAAGCTATATGGATTGTTCTTCATGTATTCAAAAGGACCCAGCGGGGTTTCACCTATATAAGCCCCATCGGCATACACATTAAATTGTGTGCCGGGTGCCGCATACTGTAAATAGTATTTTCCATTGTGTTTGGTCATTGAGGCACCTTCCATGTATCCTTCCTTCAAAGTGGGATGGTAATTATTCTCGCCAAAACGCTCCCAACCGTGTTCTTCTTCCACCAGGTTAAATAGTTCTTTTTCAACCCCGATTTCCAGGAACCGATCGTCTTTATTCAGCATTTTTACCCGAAGTGGATGTACATTTGATGACCCCCAATACAAATAGGTTTTCCCATCATCGTCGATAAATAATTCTGAATCCTGAATATTATTGGTAATTGATGCGGTGGGCGTCCAATTCCCGCTTTTTGGGTCATCTGTGTAAAGGATACTCCCGTAACCTGCGGGATCGCCCGCGAAATATACCAGGGAATCCTTATAATTGAAGGCGGTTGGTGCGTTGGAACCTTCAAAAAACCATTGTTTTGGTTTAATAAACTCCCAGTTGATAAGATCTTTGGAATGCCAGTATCCAAAAGAACGGGTGACAAACATATAATATTCGCCACGAAATTCAATAACCGCAGGATCTGCACCTGAGCGGTAGGAAATATTATTACTGGAATTATAGACCATATAGGTATAGTCAATATCCAAAGGATTGATATAAGTTTCCGGGACCACTTCCTGTGCAGAAATTATGACACTACATAATAAAAGTGTTATGGTAAAAATTTTTTTAAAGCTTTTCATCTTTTTCTGTCTTAAACAGATTAATAATTGCCAAATTCTATGGTCATTTCTATTCCGTTCGTATATGTGAAAACAACCAGGGTAACAAATAAGGCTCTGCAAAAGCAGAATCCCAGCTGTTGTGATTATCGTTTGGATATAATGACAGCTTGGCGTTACCGCCGTGGGAGTTAATTTCCCGTGCCATTATTTTTGAATATTCTGGTATTACAATATCATCCTTTTCCCCGTGAAAGATCCAGATATTAAATTTTGGCGGATAGTTCTCTACAATGGCAGGATTTGCCCCGCCGCAAATAGCAAAGGCCGCGGCGAATGTTTCAGGTTGACGGCTTATGAGTTCAAAGGTGCCCATAGCCCCCATTGAAAGTCCGCCAATGTAAATCCTATTCGTGTCTACGTAAGCTTCAGCAGTAACAGAATTCAGAAGAGCCATGACCAAATGTAGGGCTTTGGTAGGCTCCTCCTCATTCTTAAAATTAAATTGATATGGGATGCTGTCGCGTTCCACTTCGACCTTCGCCCAGTAGTCGTCCTTAGGAGCCTGAGGAAAGATCACGATTGCGGGAAATTCTTTATGTTGTTCAAGGAACAATTCGCCTCCGTGAGTTAATTGGGATTCATTATCATTTCCCCTTTCTCCAGCCCCGTGGAGAAAAAGCACCACCGGATATTTTTCATCCTTAGAAAAATTTGCCGGATAAAGAATCCTGTAATTAAGTGTATCATTTTTTATAATAAACTGCTCGCGATTAAATTCCTCCACTGTCTGTGCCCATACAGATAGGGGCAGTATCATAAGAATAGAAATAAGGGGCAGATAGATTAAATTATTTTTCACTTCCTATAATTTTATACCCAGGACTCAGAAAAAACTTTTAGTCAGGGTGGGATATTTATTTAAATATTAATTTCAAAACCTAATTTGTCCAGGCCTTCCTTAATTTCCGGAGCCCCCATAAAAAGATCCCATATTAAACCTGTGCGATAATTTTCTATCATCACCACTATGGGACCCTGGTCTATAGCCAGATATTTTTCAGCTACCCAGGGAGTTCCTTCAAGGCTAAAAGCATCGTAAAATCCTGCCGGGCCCCATAATAGTTCATTTTGGTCTTCATAGAAATAGCGCATAGCATTCATAGACTGTTCAGGAGTATAAGGTAATGAGGCCAATGCTGCTGTTGGCGAAACCACTCCCCTATCATCATCTGGCGAGTGTGCAGCATACCCTACTCCCCCGCTTTTGGTTTTGGTATAACTGGCAGTGAGCCCCCAGGAATTTTCACTGTAGGTTTCAAAACCCTTTGGATTCTCTACACAATAATTATAATTAATCATGCTATGATTAACATTAAGGTCCCAGTAATTGGCATATTGATCGCTTAGGCCTTTTGGGTTTAATCCCAGGTAAGAATAATGTGACCAAAAAAGCGGTCCTCCTTTATCTCCCTCGGTATTATGTTTAAGTATTACCGGTAATTCATATGATTCCACCTCTGTGGTAATATCCCCGGCACGCGCCCAACCTTTGTGGTAAGCATCTGCATGGATTGGATGGTTCGGGGAGGAGGCTGCCATTACATAAGTGATCAAACATTCATTATATCCTTCAATCATAAAATCCATCTCCCACTCATATTCCGGAGACCAGTGCCAGTAGATTCCGTCTTTATTATTAGTGTACCAGCTCCACTCAATTCCTTTCCATAAATCATCATATTTTTGAGCTACTTCTCTTTCTTTATCTGTACCATCCTTTAAATATTCTCTTACCACAATAAATCCCTGGGCCAGGAATGAGGTTTCAACAATATCCCCTCCATTATCTTTAGCGCTGAAGGCCTGAGTCTCCCCGGTTTTCCCGTTTAGCCAATGCGGCCAAACACCGCGAAATCTCTCGGCTTTACCCAGAAAATCGGCAATTTTTTCAAACCTGGCAACGGCAGAATCCCTTTCGATAAAGCCTCGTTCTGTCCCTGCAACTATTGCCATTAGCCCAAAACCTGAGCCTCCAGTGGTAACGACGTGTTCATCATTTTTTGGGTAGACCCCATCAGGATGGTAACGTTCCCGGGCCATTCCGGAATTGGGCTCTGCAAAATCCCAGAAATATTTTAGGGTTTGTCTTTGTACAGTATCCAGAAGCGCTTCTTTAGATAAGCTCTCATTTTCTTTTGCATCATCATTGACAGCTAAATCTCTGTTGGTGTTTTCCCTGCAGCTTAAACCAAGGAAAAGCGCCAGTATGAAAAAATATGGTTTAAAGTGTTTTGTAGTAATCATGATATAATCTTTAATATTAATTGCTTCTATTCTCTTAAGGTTTGGTTTGGTTTAATTTTTCAATCGCTTTCTGTACATCCGGGTTCTTCATAAACAAATCCCACAACAGGCCCGTACGATGGTTTTCAATCATCACAACCATTGGAGCCTGATTTAACCCCATAAAAATGTTGGCGGTCCAGTCCTGCGACAGGTTAAAGGCATCTCTAAAGCCATATTCCCCCCAAAGGAAAGAGCCATTTTCACGATAAAAGTGTTTTAAAGCCGCTAATGATTCTTCCGGAGTGTAGGGAAAGGAGGCAATGGCTCCCGTGGGTGCCATAGTCCCGTCATCCATTTCCGGTTTAGGTTCTCTCGCCTTATATCCCCAGGGGCCGTCACTTGCCGTTAAACCCCAGCTCTGTGGGCTATATCCTTCATACTTTTCCGGATTTTGGCTTGAATACCTATAATTTATCAAAGCGATATCCCTGTTATTCTCAAAATAATTGGTGTATTTATCTTCAAATTTTCGGGGATCAAGTCCCAGAAAGGAATAATGAATGAAGAATAATGGGCCACCGTTACCAACTCCTACTTCCAAAGGAATTCCATAATAAGTTTCATTATTGGTGAAATTGGCCCCTTCAAGAGTCCTTCCCCAATTTGAACGATAATTTTGGGCTATCGTATCCTGCCCCGCCCATCCCGTATAGTACATCTCCGGTGAGATAGGATGTGTGGGTGAAGCAATAGCCAGAAAATAGGTGATGAGGGTTTCATTCCACCCAATAAGCTTGTGATTTATATGCCACTCATGTTCCGGAGACCAGTGCCAGTAAAGATAGGGGCTGTCTTCGAATTGCTTAAACCATTCCCATTCAACATTTTTCCAAATTTGAGAAATTCTGTTCCTCAATTCCTTTTCCTCCGGATTAGTTTCAGAAAGATATTGCTCCACTGTTAGGAGGCCCTGCATAAAAAAGGAAGTCTCTACCAAATCTGCTCCATCATCATATTTTCCGAAGAAAGGTTCAGCTTTGCCTGTGGGACCATCCATGAAATGAGATAAGGCCCCGTGAAAAGTATCGCCGTTTTCTATAAAGGAAACGATTTTGGAAATGCGGGATATGAATTCCTCTCTGCTTATGAATTCCCTTTCAGCTCCCACAATTAATGCCATTAATCCAAAACCGGAGGCTCCCGTCGCGATCATATTTTTTCTTCCCGGAATATTTTCCCTGGCCAAACCACTGGTTGGCTCAGCTCCCTCCCAGTAATACCTGAAGGCAGCCTCCTGTACCATTTCCATCAACTCCTCATCATTCATCTCCCTGGTCTGTACGCTAACAGAAGATGACAAGGAAGATTCAGAATAGTCATTACCAAGAACACTAATTTTATAATGATAGGTTTTATCCGGTACGCCGGTGTAATCTGTATAACGAGAATATTCCTGCGGACTTTGAACTCCAACGGGTGAAAAGTCCTTGTTACCCTCAGATCGGTATATCTTTATATATCTCACCAATTCCGGATCTACATTTTCCCAGGTGAGATCAACGTGCCTTTCATATCCCTTCGCATTCGTTATTTCCGGATTGGCAAGATTCGTTTTAGAAGCTTCCTCCTTATAAATTTCTACCTGATCAATAAAAATTTTGTGATCACCTTCCCCTTGTGCAGGTTGTTTTAGAAGGACCTGAAGAATTTTCCGAGAATCTATTTCGGAAGGTTGTTTTCCACCGGACCCTTTAAAGTCATCCAGGGGAATTTTCACTTGTAACCATGTTTCTGGCTTATAAGAATCAAGGTAGTTTCCCAATGAGAGATACTCGCGGACGTTGTCATCATCATACGCAATAGTCAATTGCGGCAGTTGATCCTTTTGGGTCTCCCCGGTTACATAGATCCAAAGACTTAAATAATCTCCGGTTTTTATAAAATCTTTGCCTCTCCATTGAGGGAAATCTAATTTCGCTTTCCAATCACCTTCAGGATGCGATGTGTAACTTAATTGCAAGCTGTTGCCCGGAGTAAAAGACAATGTATTTTCCACAGGTAATCTTCCCTGGACATTTAAAATAAAAGAAGGACCTTCATAAGAAGTATCACTATAGAACCAGCTGTTTTCCATTAAGCTGTTTTCAAAGAAAACATGATGATATTCCGGCTCCTGGGCCTGCATCGCTGTGGAAAAAAGAAAGAGTAAAATAATAATCCCTTTTGCTTTCATAGTTTTCTCTTAATAACTAAAACCTAATTTCTCAAGTCCTTCCTGCAATTCTTCCTCCTGCATAAATAACTCCCATAGTAAACCCGTTCTATGATTTTCAATCATTGAAATAATTGGACCCTGGTCTATTGCCAGGTATCCATTGGCGTACCATCCTTCCTCTTCAGAAAAAGCATCATAGAACCCATATGGTCCCCAAAGCCTGCCCGCCACTTCCTCATAAAAATACCTCAGAGCTTTCATCGATTCCTCCGGCGTATATGGAAAAGAGGATAATGCCGCTGTAGGGGTAATCACTCCAATATCATTAGTAGGGCTGTGGGCAGAATATCCCTGGTAATTATCACTTGCAGTGAAACCCCAGGAATCTTCCCCATATCCTTCAAAATTTTTAGGATTATCTATCGCATAATTATAATGGATAAGAGTATGAGCACGGTTCTGTTCCCAATAATTGGCATATCTGTCAACCAGGTTTCTTGGGTCCAGGCCTATGAAAGAGTAATGTGCAAAGAATAACGGTCCGCCATAAGCAGGTCCCAAAGGCAGGTTTATACCATAATGTTGCCTGTTATTCACCATATTTCCGTTTGAAGCCCATCCTTCATGATAAACTATTGGTTCTATAGGATGTGTGGGAGAAGATGCTGCAAGAACATAAACGATTAAAGATTCATTCCAACCCCTTATATGAAGATTTTGCTGAAAATCATAATTTGGAGACCAATGCCAGTACAGGACATTTTCTCCTTGTGTATACCAATCCCATTCTACCGCTTCCCACAAGTTTGTTATGCGGTCTACAATTTCTGGTTCATTGGAGAAATATTGTCTGGCAATAAGCAGGCCCTGCATTAAAAAGGCTGTTTCCACAAGGTCGCCTCCATCATCCATTTGGCTGAAGGGCCTGGTTTGAGCAGAATTATCCAGATACCAGTGGGAGAAAGCTCCGTGATAAGTTGGTACACTCTCCAGAAAATTTAGGATCTTTTCAAGTCTTTGTACTGCCTGGTCGCGTGATATCCAGCCTCTTTCCACTGCTACCGGAAAAGCGGCAATCCCAAATCCGGATCCACCCATAGTGACAATATTATTGCCTTGTCCTCCATATGCATCTGCCTGGGAGCGTTCTTTGGCCAATCCCGAATTTGTTCCTGCAAAATCCCAGAAATATTTGAACGTGGTTTGCTGTACTTTCTCCAGCAGCTCATCATCTGTTAGCGGTTCTTCCGTTTCACCCCCGGTGTCCGGAATATACGGTTCCTGATAGCCGGGCCCATCATCATCTGAACACCCGGTGAAAACCACCAGAAATGTTAAAAACCCAACTATCTTTTTCATTCTATTTCTGTTATTAATTTCTAACTTATCGTTCCTATTCTTCAGTATTCATAGCTTCCTAATAGGTAATAGATAACTGAAACCTTCAAAAAAAAATTTTGAAAATTTAAAAAATCCGGCAATGCGGGGTTATTTTAAATGCGATGATTCAACATCGCAGGGAGTTCACTTTTGTGAATAATTATATTAAAAACTACCGGCACCCTGAAATGGATGCCGGAGTTTTAATTTTTAATCTTACTCAGATGGAGCCATTGTGGCCTGGGTCTGGATTTCTTCTTGTGTAAGTACTTTATTATAAAAACGAAGCTCGTCCATGTGACTATGGTCTGAAAAATGATTCCATTCCGTAAATGCCGGTTCACCGGACATTATAGTAACAGTTTCTCCTCCCATCCAGGATACTCCCCCGTCAATTGGTGTAGTATTAATAAGTTCACCATTGAAATAAATTCTGTTTTCAGAATCACTGATGGTTACAGCTACGTGTACCCAGTCATTGCCGGCTTCTTGAATACTGCCGCCATTATTCCAACTATTACCTTCCCCGCTACCTGCAATTACCTTTAAATGCTGTTCTCCACCCACATCTTCCCTGAATAATTGAATTCCATGATTGAGGTTATTAGCATCGGGATTTTCTTCGTTAACCGCATTAATGATAAGAATTCCAGCACGATCAGGAGTAGCATTTAATTTATACCAAAATGTAGTACTGAAATCTTCACTTGTAAGACCATCTGCCGGTAAAGACAAATATGAGCCTTCAGCTCCTGCATAAGCATTCATTCCAACCGCCGCTTCTCCGGCAAAACCTGGATCACCTTCTACAGTTACCGCACGATTGGACACCATATCCCTGTAATTTTCTTCAAAAGGCATATATAATGTCACGGAAGCTTCATCAACCATGGCTGCGATTTCTTCAGCAGACAAAGCCCTATTAAACAATCTTAATTCGTCAATTAAACTGGTATCAGAGTTGTGACCCCATCCTTCAAAATTTAATCCGGATCCAATAACCAAATCCTCCACACCGGTCCAGTCAATTTGCACATTAGCCTCAGTAACATTGACAATATCCCCGTTAAAATAAATGGCAGTTCCAGTTGGAGAAAAAGTAAAAGCAACGTGCACCCACTCATCCTCTTCTATATTAATCCTGCCTCCATCATTCCAGGCACTACCTTCCCCTGTTCCAACATTTAATTTAATCTGTTGCAAATTGGGTTCTCCTGGAACTGGTTCCCTAAAGAGCCTAAAGCCCTGGTTAAGATTTGCATCATCTGTCGCAGTTAAAATCCCAGCATTTGCATTACTATTATCCATTTTATACCAAAACGCAGCCGTGAGTTCATTACCCATATTTTCTCCATCCAGAGGTATTGTAATATATGATTCATTTTCTCCCATATAAGAGCCGTCTCCAAGTTGAGAATCAGATGATATACCCGGTGTTCCAGTTTCTTCGCCCATATAGAGATTTACTAACTCAGAAAAATCGGCATCAAAAGGCATATAGAGAAATTCCCCAGGGTATTTTGGAGTATAAGGTGGTTCCTTACTAAAATTTACGGTTTGGCTAGTGGTATTCCCTGCCAGATCTGTAGCGCGCACAGTTACGGTATGTTCTCCATTGGTAACCTGATCAAACACCACCTGCTCATTTACGATACGATAATCCAGGAAATCATTAAAAGTTGCAATTACATTCCCATTTACTAGAACTTCTATTACATCCACTTCAATATCATCTTTTACTTCAAAGCGTATATTCACACTTGCTACCGCTTCAGGCACCTGGATAGAGGTACCTTCATTTGGAAAAAGTATCCTTACTTCCGGGGCACCTGCATCTGCACCCGGATCAACCGGAGTTATTGGGTCAATTCCATCATACTCGCAGGAGGAAAATCCCAATACAAGAAACAATAGATAAAAAGAAGATTTTATATAATTTTTCATACCTATTAATTTTGCTGATTTAATATTGAATTCATCACGGCATTTCCACCAAGAGGCAATGCATCAATCTGCGCCTGTGGATAAGGCAAGTATTCTTTATCTGCACTAAACGTTCTACCGTCATAGCTTAGCTCATCATACTTCCCATGGCGAATCATGTCGTAGTATCTTATTCCAAATTCCATAGCCAGTTCGGCAAATTTTTCGTCCAGGACCTGTTCGTGGGTAACCCCTGTTAATCCAGTAAGACCTGCACGGCTTCTAACCATATTTACGGCTTCATCTGCAGAAATGCTGGATTGATTACCTCCCAAAACAACGGCCTCGGCATACATTAAAAGAATTTCTGCATAGCGAATAACAATCATATTCTTTCCAGCGCTATATTCATTTCTTCCATCGGTTAACTGAATAGAAGGCAAATAATGTTTACCACTGGAGAACAGTGCTCTTTCAAAATTATTAATAACATCTCCTGAAGGAGTAGTATTGTTTACGAATGCAGGAAGATCTGTATAGCCCTCTGCCTCAAGCTCTGCAATACCACGATTTGTAAAAAGGACACTGGTTTGTAATCTCACTTCCTCATCACGATCCAGCATAAATTTTATCCACTTTTTACTAGGCTCGTAAAAGCCCCAGCCACTTTGAGCATTTTCTCTTACCGGGGTCCAGTTTTGAGGACCAAAGGGGGCGTATAAGTGGTAAAGAGCGTCTCCTGCCGGGGTTCCATAATCTGAATATTGTAATTCCAACAGGCTTTCATTACTTAACTCTCCCGGCTTTTTGAACAGTTGATAGAAGTCCGGATACAAGGAAAATCTTCCGGAGCTTATGATCGCTCCTGCAGCATTAGCTACCTCCGTATAGTTTTCAAGTTCCTGGTTAGCCAGGGCTTTCACTGCATAAGCGGTATATCTAGTTACCCCACCCTGTATATCTGTTCTTTCATTCGGTCTTAAATCCGGCAGATCCAAAATAGCCATATCCATCTCGTCTGATATAAACTGCATCACTTCGGCTTTAGTTGAAACACCCGCCTGAAGCTCTTCTTCCGGCTGGTTGGAAGTAATAATGAAAATATCTTCCCAAACCCTGGCCAGGTTGAAATGCAGGTAAGCTCTCATAACCATTATTTCAGCAATATACTGGTCGGCACGAGCAGCATCGGCTTCATTAGCAAATTCCTTGAACCTTCCAATTTGTAAAATTGCCGTATTCATATTTATGATATCATTGTAATGCACATTCCAAAGAGAATTGTACATCCAGTAATCCCTGTCATATATGAACTTATCGGTATCAGCAAATGGTTGTTGATCGCCAAGACCACCTGCATTAACGTCGTCACCCCTTACACCTAATAACAGAGGTTCTTCCCAACCCCGTGTAGCCATTTCGTAATATGCACCAATTAAGGGTTGGATCATAGTACTGGGATCTGTATAATTAAGATCCCCGGTATCCAATTGTCCTTCCCGTACATCCAATTTATCATGGCAGGAACTAAGTCCTATTCCCATTAAAAGCACGAGAAACAGAATTTTTGTTGAATTATATCTTTTCATAATAATTTTTTTAGAATCTTAAATTAACTCCCACAGTATAAATTGCCGGTACAGGATACGTTTGTCTATCTACCCCGTTTGGTACTTCCGGATCAAATCCATTATAGTTAAAAACGGTAAGCGGTCTCTCTGCAGTAGCGTATACTCTCATCTCCGGTAACCCTTCAGAAACTATATTATAGGCAATCTGTACGTTCTGGATCCTGAAGAAATCACCATCCTCTACCCAAAAATCGCTCAATCTCTGGTTCCAGGCTTTACGCAATCCGGCTGATGACGGATAAGAATTACTGGTTCCCTCCCCGTGCCATCTGTTTATAGCCAGATCTGCATCCATATTAGTGTCCTGGGTGAAAATAATTTCCCCTCTTTTACGGTTTATTATTTTATTACCTGTTTGGGCGTACACACTCATAGTTAATTCAAAGCCTTTATAATTCACTCCAAAATTTCCTCCATAAGTATATTTCGGAAGAAATGAGCCAAGGATTACCCGGTCATTGTCGTCAATAACCCCATCACCATTTTGATCCCTGTAGATAAGGTCTCCGGGAACGAGATTGTTGGCAACCGCAATGGGATCACTATCTATTTGCTCCTGATTTTGATAAACCCCAATGCGCTCATAACCAAAAAATCCAAGCAAAGGACCGCCCAACAAGGTACGCTGTCTAAATTCAGCCGTACCGGAATCTATATATCCTCTTTCATCTTCAATCGCGATAGCTTCATTTTTAAGGGTAGTGAAATTAAACCCAATTCTATAGCTAAAATCATCGGAAACTTGTTGATTCCAATTAACGCCTAATTCAAAACCCTGATTTCTTATTGTTCCCGAGTTCCTATCCACACTGCGGTTAACGATTGGAATATATACAGGTAAAATAGCATCGTGAGTATCTCTAATATAATAATCTGCATCAACAGATAACCTGTTACCAAATCCTTCTAAATTAAAACCAAAGTTCCTTTCTTCAATAACCTCCCAGGTATTATTGGAAAAAACACTGGTAGCTGTTAGTCCCGGACGGGGCTGGTTATTAATAGGAGTGGTTATTACATTTATAGTATTGGAACCTGCACTTGCGGCGACATTATCATTCCCCAATTTACCCCAACTGGCTCTTAGCTTAAAGAAATCAACAACATTTGTAGTAGGGAAAAATTCTTCGTCAGAAACAACCCATCCTAAACCTACAGAAGGAAAATAACCCCAGGGATCTAAAGTGAATTTTGAAGAACCATCAGCTCTTAAGGTTCCATATAATAAATATTTACCTCTAAAGTCATAGGCAATCCTACCAAAATAAGACATTCCGTAATACCTTCTCCCAATTTCATTTACATTATTGCCAAAGGTATCCCCATCGGCAAAATCAAGGTACCAGCTTGTTTCTAACCCAATCCCTGCAATGTCAAATCCGGTTGCCGAAAATGTATTACTAGCTTCATCTCTAAAAGAAGTACCTAACATTGCAGTTAAATTGTGATTCCCAAAACTATCTTTATAGGTAAGTACATTATCCCAGAATTGATTTGAGAAATTGTCGTTGGCTCTCCTTATACTGGATCTTCTTTCAAAGTTATTACCTAAAGTATAAGGTAAATATACATTCCTTTCTTCCAGGGAGGAATAA
>DATHWA010000175.1:0-6254 GCA_035461025.1 Gillisia sp.
ACACCTCCTGTTGTTGAAATTGACGAAAGAGAAACAAACCCTGAAACAGGTAGACAGCAACTAAGAGATGTTGGGAACATCTACTTTGATTTTGATAAGTCAACTATCAAAGAAGAATCTAAACCTACTCTTAATAAAGTAGCCGATATTATGAAGAAGTACCCAAGTCTTGAGATAGAAATAGGTTCTCACGCAGATGCAAGAGGATCTGACCAGTACAACCAAAAACTTTCTGAAAGACGTGCAGCTTCCACTCTTGAGTACCTTGTTAGCCAGGGTATAGAAAGAGAAAGATTAACCTCTAAAGGTTATGGTGAGTCAATGCCACTTAACGATTGTACACAACCTACAGGATGTACCAACGAGCAATACTCGAGGAACAGACGTAGTGAGTTTACTATTATGAATTAAGGTTGCAACTAACTAACCAACCAAAGAGAATGCCCCGGGAGACCGGGGCATTCTTATTTTATATAGTTTCGTCAGAGAAACTCAGCTTTTGCCTACCAAACTAATTGTAACTATAAAACACATGAAATGATTTTTATTATAACATACTGATTGAATAAAGGCAGAACAGAGTAATAGAATTCTGCTTTCTAAAGAATGCCCCGGTCTCCTGGGGCATTTTTATTTTATATAGTTTTGTCAAGCAAAATTAGATCCCGCTAACTCCACTAGGAGCAACGAAGAAACAGCCAGATTGTAAATTTATCAAAATTGCTTGATCGACGGTAGAACCGAAAATTAGATTTTAGTTCTGCTTGTAGGGGCTGATTGTCTCTAATATCTTCAATACCCTATGTATATAATCCTCATAATTCCACTAAACCACTCATCCAAAATTTTGGACTCCCCGGGTCCCTGATGAGAAAAAAACGGTACGGAAAAGCTAAGGAGCATTCTGCTTATTCAGTTTCCAACACCTCCATCAAGTCTTGAAGCAAAAAAATTCATTGTAGTTTTCTCCTTATGGAAGCAATGCAAAAAAGTATTGAAATGAGCTATGGAGAAATCATTTGCAGAAGTTACTTACAAGTTTTGCCGTATCACAATTGGGTCACAAATCTTTCGTTGAAAAAAATTCCGGACAGAAGTGTAGGGTTGAATTCCAAAGGGAGATAATATACCATCTGCAAAGCCAGAGATAGGCAATAAGAGTATTCCACCTTAAAGCCCTGGACAACATGAAGGGTATGGTAGTTATCTTTTAGGAGGATAACCTTGAAGAGCTTTTACAACTATAGCTCGCAGTTGTTTGCTCCTTTTCTCAGGCGAGGCATTTTGATCAAATTTAGAGTTAACCACAGCCTGCCAAATAAGAGAATCCTCTTCCACATCTATAAAATCGAAGGTAAGTTCTAAATAAGTCTCCGGTCCACCAAGAGGAATTCCTCCGGAAACACCAACCCCCATATTGCGACCTGTACCTCCTACTCCTACTCCAACACTGTTTCGGCTTTGGGTTTCATATTCTGCAGCGTAAAAATTGACGTATATCTGGGGATTTTCAGAAGTGGTAAATCCTTTATTGGCCAGTTCTTCAGAAAGAATATTAATAATGCGCTTTTCATCAAGCTGGTTAACCCCGGTTACCAGATCAGGATAGATTTGATAAGAAGTTATACCGGTAAATTGCCTGTTCTCATCATAGTCATAGACGGCCTGTGGAGAACTGCAGGAAGAAACAATTGCGAGTAAAATAACAAATTTAAAAAGCCTCATAAGGTGATTTTTATTTAAAGTTACATAAAAATCACCCCATGAAACAGCTGATTAACAAGAATTAAACAGCTTCTTTATTGAGCATTTCCCACAGTTTATCTTTTAACGTAACCAATCCCTGCTGGGCTACGGCCGAGATGAACAGGTAAGGGGCGTTTAGATTTTGATCCAGCTCTGCCTTTAATTCAGCCTTAAGTTCATCATCAAGCATATCGCTTTTTGATATCGCAATTAATCTATCCTTATCAAGCATTTCAGGATTATACCTGCGCAGTTCATCAAGGAGGATTTCGTATTGCTTTACAATATCTTTTGCATCTGCAGGGATAAGGAACAGCAAGGTGGAATTTCTTTCAATATGTCTTAGGAACCGGTGTCCAATTCCTTTTCCCTCTGCAGCTCCCTCTATGATCCCGGGGATATCTGCCACTACAAAGGTTTGATAATCCCTATATTCCACTATCCCCAGGTTGGGCTTAAGCGTGGTAAATTCATAGTCGGCAATCTTTGGCTTTGCAGCTGTGATAACCGAAAGCAAAGTAGATTTTCCCGCATTTGGAAACCCTACAAGACCAACATCTGCAAGTATCTTAAGCTCCAGGGTAATATCTATCTCCTGCCCTTCAATACCTGGTTGTGCGTAACGCGGGGTCTGGTTCGTAGATGTCTTAAAATGGCTGTTTCCCAGACCACCTTTTCCTCCTTCAGCTACAATTAGTTCCTGACCGTCTTCAGTTATTTCATGAAGGATCTCCTGGGTTTCTGTATCTCGAATCACAGTTCCCAGAGGTACTTCTATGTACTGGTCTGCCCCATCTGCCCCGGTGCTGGTTTGCTTTCCTCCATGCATCCCATGCTCAGCGCGAATATGCCGTTTGAATTTAAGATGAAATAAGGTCCAGAGATTTTTGTTCCCTTTTAAAATAACATGTCCTCCACGGCCACCATCACCTCCATCCGGGCCACCTTTGGCCACATACTTTTCCCGCCGCAAATGAGCAGATCCCTGTCCTCCTTTTCCGGAAGACACATGTATTTTTACGTAATCAACAAAATTCCCTTCAGTCATCTTTTTTAATTTAAGGCAAAGCTTATATTAGGCTTTCCTTTTTCTTTACTGCTGCAAAGAGTCAATTACAGCACTTATTCTTGCAGTGATCTCTTCTATAGACCCCACCCCGTTAACTCCAAAATATTTATTCTGTTTAAGGTAATACTCCTTCAGCACAGCTGTTTCGTCATAATACACCTTTATCCTGTTGCTTATAATAGCTTCATCTGCATCATCTGCCCTGCCGGATGTTTTTCCTCTTTCCAGCAACCTATCCACAAGGATCCTGTCTTCCACTTCCAGCGCGATCATAGCAGAAACCTTTGTGCCTTTTTCCTCCAGAAGAGAAGCCAGAGCATCAGCCTGGGCCTCAGTTCTTGGAAAACCATCAAAAATAAAACCTTTTGCATCAGGATTTTTATCCACCTCTGCCTCCAGCATATTAATGGTCACCTCATCCGGAACCAGTTGCCCTTTATCCATATAAGACTTGGCATTCATCCCAAGGTCTGTTTCATTTTTAATATTATACCTGAATACATCTCCTGTAGAGATATGTACAAGGTTATACTTTTCTTTAAGAATATCTGCCTGGGTCCCTTTACCAGCTCCCGGAGGGCCAAACAATACCAAATTTATCATGGTTTATTTTTTAAGTTTATATACCTGCGTGAGATTACGGCCCAATCCGTCGTAGTCCAGACCATATCCAACAATAAAGTCATTTGGGATTTCCATCCCTATATAATTAATAGGAAGATCTTTTTTATAAGCTTCCGGCTTAAAGAATAAAGTTGCCACTTTATAATTGGCCACCTTTTTTTCTTTAAGTATCCTGTCAATTTCCACCAGGGTATTCCCGGTATCTATAATATCTTCAATTACAATCACCTCCCGGCCTTCCAGTGACTGGGTAAGTCCCATGAGAGTTTGCACATTTCCTGTGGTGGCCGTCCCTTCATAAGAGCCAAGTTTTACAAAGCTAACCTCACAGGATCCAGGGAATCTTTTAATTAATTCTGAAGCAACCAAAAACGCTCCGTTTAGAATTCCGAGGAAAACCGGGGTTTTACCTTTATAGTCCCTATTGATCTCACCAGAAATTTCTTCTATGGCTGTTGTAATGGTTTCTTCTGAAATAAACGGAACAAATTCTAAATCGTGTAATTGGATCAAAGCTGCTATTTTTAAAGGATCAAAGATAAGGATTCTAAACAATTCAGCCGCTGAACTATTTAACCGATTTATACAGGAATACTTCGACATTCCATCTTAAAAAATTATTTTTGCTAAAACTCAATAATAGTATGGTCCACTACTTTTCTTCCAATTTTAAAATAGGCATCCTGGGAGGAGGCCAGCTTGGCAAAATGCTGCTTTACGAAACCCGAAAATTTGATATTGCTACAGTTGTGATAGACCCCAGCCCGGAGGCTCCGGCACGGTTAGCTGCAAATACTTTTAGGCAGGGGGACCTTATGGATTATGACACGGTAATGGAATTGGGCAGAGAAGTCGATCTTCTTACTTTTGAAATAGAAGCGGTGAATGTAGAAGCATTAAGGCAACTGGAAAAGGAAGGAAAGAAAGTATATCCTTCCTATCGTACTCTCGAAAAGATCCAGGACAAGGCTGTACAAAAACAGTTTTTTGATGACAACGACATTCCAACTGCTCCATTTAAGATCTTCTCTTCAAAATTAGAGTTTCTAGAAGCTATAGAAAATAAAAATCTGCAACTGCCAATAGTTTGGAAGAGCGCTACCGGCGGTTACGATGGTCGCGGAGTCAGTATTCTTAAGACCAGAGCACAGTTGCAGGAACTTCCTGATGGAAAATGTATCGCAGAAGAATTAGTACCGTTCAAAAATGAACTCGCAGTAATAGTTGCCAGGTCCCCTGGCGGAGAGGTGAAATCCTACCCGGTAGTGGAAATGGAATTCCATCCAACGGCAAACCAGGTAGAATATGTAATATGTCCTGCACGTATCGATGAAAAAGTTGCCGAAAAAGCCAGGGAACTAGCAGAACGGGTTTCCAGAGCATTTGAACATGTAGGCCTGCTGGCTGTAGAAATGTTTCAAACCAATGATGATGAAATTCTTATAAACGAAGTTGCCCCACGTCCACATAATAGCGGACATTATAGTATAGAAGGAAGTTACACCAATCAATTTGAGCAACATTTACGTGCTATTTTAGACTTACCTTTAGGGGAAACCAGAAGTAAAACAGGTGCAATTATGGTGAACTTATCGGGCGAAGAAGGACATACCGGTCCAGTTACTTATAAGAATATTGAAGAAATCATGAAATTGCCGGGAGTTACCCCGCATATTTATGGGAAGGCACAAACAAGACCTTTTAGAAAAATGGGGCATGTAACCATTATCAATGAGGACTTAAAGAAGGCAAGAGAGATCGCCGCCAACGTAAAAGAGAGTATCAAAGTTATAAGTGAATAAATCTCCTGTAAGGAATAGTTTATTCTAATTTAAATAAAAAATATGAGCAAAGTAGCAGTAATAATGGGAAGTACCAGTGACCTTCCTGTCATGCAGGAGGCAGTTGACATACTTAAAGGGTTTGATATAGAAGTGGAAGTAGATATAGTATCTGCTCACCGTACGCCGGAGAAACTATTTGATTATGGAAAAAATGCCCATACTCGTGGTATCAATGTAATTATTGCCGGTGCCGGTGGTGCCGCTCATCTCCCGGGAATGATAGCTTCTCTTTCGCCTTTACCTGTTATAGGTGTTCCCGTGAAATCAAGTAATTCTATAGATGGATGGGATTCTGTCCTATCCATTCTTCAAATGCCGGGAGGGGTCCCGGTGGCAACAGTAGCCCTCAATGGCGCAAAAAATGCCGGAATTCTTGCCGCTCAGATAATCGCTGCTACAGATAAGTGTATGCTTGATAAAGTATTGGCCTACAAGGAGGGATTAAAAATGAAAGTGATGGAAGGGGCTAAAAGCCTGAAAAATTCCTAAATTTTAAGCATAAAAAAAGGCCACGCAAGCGTGGCCGGGAGTAGTACTTTTTGCCAGAATTATAATTTATTAACCATTCTAAATATATTAATCTAAACCACTAGTAACTACTTATCGTTAACGTTTTGTTATCATAATTAATGCCGAAATATACATTAAAATTTAATAATAGACGATTAATTGATCGAAAAAAGCGTTTAACTGCCGCTTTTTTCTTACAGAATCTAAAAATTTTCAAAATAAACTTATGAATCCACTTTTGCAAGATTTCAAATACGCCCCCTTTTCAAGCATTCAAAACGAGCATTTTAAACCGGCTATCCTGGAGTCTATAGAACTGGCAAAAGCTGAGATTGAAGGCATTGCCAATTCTACACCGGAACCAACTTTTGAAAACACCATCGAAGCCCTGGACTTTTCCGGCAGGCAGCTTGACCTGGTTACCAGTATTTTCTTCAACCTCAACGCGGCTGAGACAAACG
>DATHWA010000176.1:0-7848 GCA_035461025.1 Gillisia sp.
TGATTCTTACTGGTTAATGATCCACGTTTCTGTCATCGTGGGAAGTTATGGTCCCTTTACCCTGGGAATGATCCTGGGAGCCGTTGCTTTGCTATTAATGATCATGACCAATGACATGAATAAGGCGAAAATGGAGCTGAATATTAAAGAGATCACCATTATAACTGAAATGGCTCTAACAGTAGGGCTGGTAATGTTAACCATTGGAAACTTCCTTGGAGGACAATGGGCAAATGAAAGCTGGGGACGTTACTGGGGCTGGGATCCTAAGGAAACCTGGGCTCTTGTTAGTATAATGGTATACGCCTTTGTTATTCATATGAGACTTGTGCCGGGCCTAAGAAGCAGGTGGTTCTTTAACCTTATGGCTATTGTTGCCTTTGCAAGTATTGTCATGACCTATTTTGGAGTAAACTTCTACCTGGCGGGACTACACTCCTATGCAAGCGGAGATAAGGTTATAACTCCAACTTTTATATATTATTCCATTGGAGTGGTTGCTGTTTTGGGAGCCGTATCTTACTGGAAATATGATATGTATTACAGTAAGAAAACAAAAAAGAATGTGGGCAAACCCAAGAAGAGGAAAGAACTTAATTAAATAAAAAATCCTGCCGCGAGGCAGGATTTTTTATTTAAAGGTTAATTGGAAACTTTTATTTCAAAGCACCAACCATATCTTTTGGTTGTACCCATTCATCAAATTCTTCATTGGTTACATACCCTAAATTCACAGCTTCTTCTTTTAAAGTAGTTCCGTTTTGGTGTGCGGTATTGGCAATTTCTGCAGCCTTATAGTAACCTATTTTTGTATTCAGGGCAGTAACCAGCATTAGGGAATTATCTAAATGCTCCTTAATACGCTGGTGGTTGGGTTCAATACCCTGGGCGCAATGTTCATCAAAAGAAACGCAAGCGTCCCCAATTAACTGTGCACTTTGAAGAAAGTTTGCAGCCATTACAGGTTTAAAAACATTGAGCTCAAACTGTCCCTGCATCCCTCCAACGCTTATGGCTACATCGTTACCCATTACCTGTGCACATACCATTGTTAACGCCTCGCATTGCGTAGGGTTTACTTTACCGGGCATAATTGAAGACCCCGGTTCATTGGCCGGAATATTAATTTCTCCAATTCCGCTTCTTGGTCCGGATGCAAGCATTCTTATGTCGTTACCTATTTTGTTAAGAGAGACAGCCAGTTGCTTTAAGGCTCCGTGAGATTCTACAAGCGCATCATGTGCTGCCAAAGCTTCAAACTTGTTGGGCGCAGAGGTGAAGGGTAGCTCCGTGAACTTTGCGATAAACTCTGCTACTCTTTTGGAATATCCCTTTGGAGTGTTAAGTCCTGTCCCAACTGCTGTACCACCAAGAGCAAGTTCCCCCAAATGTGGAAGGGTGTTCTCCAGTGCTTTAATTCCGTAATCCAATTGCGCTACATAGCCGCTGAATTCCTGGCCAAGGGTTAGGGGAGTAGCATCCATAAAATGGGTCCGACCTATTTTCACAACTTCCCTATATTCTTCAGATTTCTTTTTAAGGGTATTCCGGAGTTTCTTAACTCCAGGTAATGTCACTTTAATCACTTTTTGGTAAGCTGCGATATGCATCCCGGTAGGGAAGGTGTCATTTGAGGATTGCGACTTGTTCACATCGTCATTTGGTTGCAGGGTCTTATCTCCCTCACCTATATTTTTTCCGGCGAGCTGTTGGGCACGGTTTGCAATAACCTCGTTAAGGTTCATATTGCTCTGCGTACCGCTACCGGTTTGCCAGATAACCAGGGGAAACTGCTCATCGTGTTTTCCTTCCAGAATCTCATCGCAAACCTGTGCTATATAATCCCGTTTTTCAACAGGTAGAACCCCAAGTTCACAATTGGTAAAAGCTGCCGCTTTTTTTAGATAAGCAAAACCATACACAATTTCCAATGGCATGGAACCTGCCGGTCCTATTTTAAAATTATTCCTTGAACGTTCAGTTTGGGCACCCCACAATTTATTGGAAGGTACCTTCACTTCACCCATGGTGTCTTTCTCTATACGATAGTCCATAATTTATTAAGATTAGAATACAAATTTACATTTTCACAGTTTTAATACTTTAAATTCAATACAAAATTTTGAAATGTTTTTATTTAAGCTGTAGCTAATGAGCATATTTAGAGCTATTTTATTTTTTTCTGAAAATTTTAAATTTAATTGGTACATAAAATTAAGAGTTACTATCTTTGCTACACTTTGAAAATCCTTAGAAACTATGTTTGAATTTGATCAATACCTTGGCTTTATAGCCTTTCTTGTCATCCTAACCATGGGATTTTGGCTGATGATATTTTTAATGGCCATTTTGCCTTACTGGATTGGTGGTTCTATTGCAGAAACAGTTAAGGAATATAAAGAGAAAAGAAAAAGAGAAAAAGAGGCGAAAAGGCTTCAGTAGTTTTTCATTTCCTTGAAAGAGGATATCTCGTTTTAATAGAAAAAAACAACCGGGATTTACCGGGTTAATAATATAAAAGGTTGCCTTTATAGAGGTGACCTTTTTTGTTTGGCTTCTTTTAAGGTATTACGGCTATTTTTATTCGGTAAAAGATTCTAGAACGCTTTACTTCTAGAATCAAGAACCTGGACTAAATTCTTATCACCTGTAGAAGCGCGACTTAACAGCCAAACTTGGAAGTTTTTTGATGGATTATAGAACCAAAACCACCACCTGGGCGTGATTAAATTGTTTTTTTTACCATATGGATTATGAATTGCCGAAGATGCTACTTATTTTAATCGGCAAGGAATGATTTGGAATTTGGAATTTGGTGTTTGGAATTTGGTGCTTGTTCAGGAGAGAAAACAAAGGCCACCTCTTGAGGCAGCCTTATTTTTAAGTATTTAAAATCGCTTTTTTATCCTTCAAAGTCGCCATCCATATCTCCTCCATTTTCCTGCCTGTTGCGGCGGTCCTGTTCTCTTTTTTGTTGATTGAATCTGTATACCAAAGAAACATTAAAAGAACGTTCTCGCCATTGGAATTCGCTATCTCTCTCAAAAAATTCTGTTGATGTAAAAGCACGTCTTTTTCGGGAATTAAGAAGATCCCGTACATTAAAAGAGAGAGTTGCATTGTCATTCATGATGTCCTTACTTAAAGCAAGGTCAATAGAAAGAATTCCTTCCTGTCTTCCCTGGATATCGTCTGATGGGCCTCTGTAAAAGGCGTTCGTTTGCCATTCTATGCTCGCAGGCAGGGTCACTTTTGAACTAAATCTTCCAAACCAGCTTGTGTTTTGAACACTATAATCCTGTCCTTCAAAGTCTCCTTCAGTATTGAACTGGAAAAAGTTAAAACTACCATTAAGGCGTAACCAACGGGCAGGATTGTAAAGAAATCCAAGTTCTCCACCAATTCGCTCATTGGTTGCAAGGTTTACCGGAATTGTCCTGGTAATTGGAATTTCATCTCCCGGGGTAACCGCCCCTGTAAACTCTTCTATCCTTTGGAAGGCATCTGTCTCCAATTGATAATAAACAGAACTTGTGAATGTTAATTTACCCCATCTCTTAAGGTAACCAAGGTCCCAGGCATTCGCAAATGCAGGCCTTAGGTTTGGATTACCCTGGAAAACATTTGTTCTACTGGAACGTGATGGGAACGGGTTTATAAACCATCCACGCGGGCGGTTGATCCTTCTGTTATATCCTAATGTAATATTTTCCTGGTCTCCTATTTCATAAATAAGGTTAACCGTTGGAAATAAGCCGAGATAATTATTATCAAAATCTGTATCAATGGTGAAACCAAATTCCTCTCGTAACTCCTCATCGGTTAACCTTGAATCTATGTTACCTTTTAGTTGGGTGTTTTCAAGTCTTAAACCAAGAAGAAATGAAAAATCTCCTAATTTGGTTCCATACTGGGTGTAAAGAGCATTTACATTTTCAGTGTATTCAAAGATGTTGGTTAAATTCTCATTTACCTCGCCATCAAAGAGCAGTTCATAATCTGTAACAGTATTTTCAAATTCTCCCCTGTAGCCTGCTTCAAATTGTGAATTTTCACCAAAGGGTAAAACATAATCTGCCTGGATGAGATATTCGGTTTCATCTTCGGTTTGAAATATTTGTTCCTCAATGAAATTCCTGTCTATATTATCACGGGAAAATTCCAGGGTTTCTGTAATAAAACCGGTTCCGTTTTCTTTACCCTGTCCAATTTGAAGATCCGCAGTAAGTTGATGGCCATCGTCATTGAAGCGGTTTATGTAATTTAAAGAGAACTGGTATCTGTTATCTTCTTCAGATTCGCGTTCTGTACGTAAGGTTTGTTCAGCAATTGAACCGCCTCTATACCTGTCACTATTATTGGTGGTTACATCTTCATCTTCCCCATACCTGTAAAAGATACTGGCCGTTAAAGAGGAGCGGTCATTAAGATAGTATTCCACTCCAAAATTGGTGTTGAAGTTCCTGTTCAGGCGGTTTACGATCCGTCTTTCAAAGATCCTGTCAAATTCCGGATCTATTAATTCACCCTCAGCATTTGGCCGGGACCTGTATCGGGTATCGCTCCAGTTATTTCCGGGCGCATCAAAATACCTAAATCCTGTTGTATTAAAAATATTGAATTTATCTGTTCTAAGGTTTACATTGGCAGAGATTCCTGCATTGTCCGGGTAACCTGCATTTGCTGTAATTGAACCATTAAAACCAAGAGTCTTTTCTTTTCGAAGAATAATATTCAAAATACCAGCTGTACCTTCGGCATCATAACGGGCAGATGGAGAAGTGATAACTTCAACCCTTTCAATAGCCTCTGCCGGTAATTGTGCAAGTACATCTGTAGAGCCAAAACCGGCCATTGCAGATGGTTTTCCATTTATAAGAATTCTCACATTCTCATTCCCTCTAAGACTAATTCCACCTTCTACATCTACAGCAACGGATGGAACGTTATTTAGGGCGTCTGCAACCGTTCCCCCTGCAGTCGTGAGATCCTTTCCAATATTATATATCTTTTTATCCAGTCTTACTTCTACCTCTGTCGTTTCAGCAACCACCACAACTTCATCCAGGCTATCCTGGCTCATTCCCAGTTCGATTGTGCCAAGGTTTAGATCTGCATTTACTTCACGATTATTAAAGCGTTTTGGCTCAAACGAAATATACTCCACTGTAATGTTGTACGTGCCGGGAGACACCTGTAAAGCAAAGTTCCCTTCCAGATCTGTTACCCCACCATCAAGGTATTCAGGATCATTTGGCTTGGTTATTGAAATGGTAGCATATTCAAGTGGATATCCCATATCGTCATCTATAACCTTTCCGGAAATAGTGAATTCACCAGATTGTGCGTAAGAATTTGAGGATAGGGAAAAAAATAAAATCAGCAAAAGGCTGATGGGAAGGAGCTTTTTAATCATCACACGTTTTTGGTGTTAGACCTTTTTGCACCAGGATAGTTTAAATTGATTTCGTTAAAAAACCGTTAAAATCATATTATGGGAGATCATCCTGTAGTTATGACGCTGAAATTGAATCGATAATAGTGTCAGGGAGTTTCTTGTTAATTCCCACATATGCATTGAATTGCTCTTCACTCATTATCTTTTTTAAGCTTTTATGCTCTTTTACCTGAACTTTTTTTAGGCCCTGGATCTTTTTATATTCAGGGCTGGTGTCATTAATTATTTCGTTTTTCTTTATGGTATAAGTTATTATTAGATTTTCAAGCATTTCTGTTTGTAATGCAGTTAATCCAATTTTTTCCTGCCACGTAAATGCAAGTTCCCTAGCAATTTCCTTTATTTCCTTTCTGCTTTGTTCGTGTATGTACAATTGGGAGTACACAAATCCTCCAACCGTAATAGCTGCTAAACCCAGAAGTAATATCCTGTTCTCTATTTTCATCATAGGATTTTTGGGATTTCTAATTTATAAAATTTTTTCAATATTTGAGGGTGGTCGGCCTATGACAGCTTTTTTCTCATTCTCCACCACGGGACGCTCAATAAGCTTAGGATTTTCAGCAAGAATGCTAATCAATTCCCTGTCGCTAAGGTCCCTGTCCCTGTAATTTTCTTTCCAAATGCTTTCATTTTTTCTCACCAATTGAATAGGTGCTATTTGCAGTTTGGAAATAAGATTTTCCAATTCTTCTTCCTTGAGAGGCTCCTTTAAATATTCTCTTTTTTCAAATTCCCGGCCGGACTTTTCTAATATCTCCAGTCCTTCCCTGGATTTTCTGCATCTCGGATTATGGTATATGGTAATCATTCTAAAATTCTTTTTATATAAAATAAGGAATTAAAACCCAATTCTAAAACTTTTCAGCTAATTATCAATCATCATTCCGTTGTCCCATCATCATAAGATAAGCTTTAAGGAATTTATCTATATCCCCATCCATCACTGCTTCCACATTTCCGGTTTCTGCAGCTGTACGAACATCCTTAATTAGTTTATATGGATGCAGTACATAATTCCTAATTTGGGACCCCCATTCTATTTTCATCTTAGAATCCTCAATTTCCCTGCGTTGTGCCTGTTGTTTTTGAAGGTCAATTTCATACAACTGACTTTTAAGTAGTTGCATTGCTTTTGTTTTATTTTCCAGCTGAGATCTGGTTTCAGAATTTTCTACAACTATACCTGTGGGAGCGTGACGAAGCCGGACAGCAGTTTCAACTTTGTTCACATTTTGACCTCCCGCACCGGAAGATCTCATGGTCTCCCAGGAGATTTCTGAAGGGTTGATCTCTATCTCAATGGTATCATCTGCCAATGGATAGACATAGACAGATGCAAAGGATGTGTGGCGTTTAGCATTACTGTCAAAAGGGGAAATTCGCACCAACCTGTGGACACCGTTCTCACCTTTTAACCAGCCAAAAGCAAATTCACCTTCAATTTCTATTGTAACCGTTTTTATACCTGCAACTTCCCCTGCCTGATAATTAAGCTCTTTTACTTTAAAGCCTTTGCTTTCTGCCCAACGCAGATACATTCTCATGAGCATCTCTGCCCAATCGCAACTTTCTGTACCTCCGGCACCGGCAGTAATTTGAAGAACAGCACTAAGATTGTCCCCTTCTTCAGAAAGCATATTCTTGAATTCAAGGTCTTCAATGAGGTTTACCGCATCTTCAAATCGGGAAACAACATCCTCTTCAGTAGCTTCCTTTTCTTTATAAAATTCATAAAGCACTTCCAGGTCTTCTACAAGAGTTTCTCCCTTAAGGTAATCATCAACCCATTTTTTTTCTGAATTAAGCTCGCGCATCAAAGCCTCTGCTTCTTTGGGGTTGTCCCAAAAATCAGGGGAATAGGTTTTTTCTTCTAGATTGGTGATTTCTACTTGCTTGGCATCAACGTCAAAGATACCTCCTTAACGCAACCAGGCGATCTCTGAGATCTTTTATTTGTTCTGTATTGATCATTATTCTGAATTATTTGTGTAAAAATAGAATTAAAGCCTCCTTTAAGAAAACTATTTTGCATTTATTTTATAGTTTTAGGCTTCTCAAAACCCCGATGAATGAAAGTCTTTTATACTATCGTGCTTACCTTCAGTATTATAATGAGCGCGCAATCCCAATTCCTGGAAAACAAAGAAGATCTCGTTAAGCAAGAAGGGTATTTCAATTTTTATTATTCTGAAAAAGATGATGAGATCTACCTCGAAGTAGATAGGCTAAATGAAGATTTTCTTTATGTGCCTTCTTTGGCAACAGGAATTGGTTCCAACGATATTGGACTGGATAGGGGGCAGCTGGGAAATGAAGCATTGGTGAGATTTGAAAAGGCTGGAAATAAATTATTGTTGATACAGCCAAATATGAAATACAGAGCAATA
>DATHWA010000177.1:0-2135 GCA_035461025.1 Gillisia sp.
TGATGCATCCAAAATGGTAATACATCATCAGTATTATAATATCCAAACAGACTGATATTCGCAGAGGGTTCAAAGAACCCGGGGGTAGTAAAAGGAGTTTCTTCCTCCTGTTCCACTTCATTACCTAAAACTTGTGAGTGCACAAATTGCGAACTAAAAAAAATCAAAACTAAAACCAGTGTTTCCCTGCCAAATAATTTTAAAGCAGAAAAATATAACATCTTCCTGCTTTCAGTAATATTTTTTCTTAAATCAAATCCCGGCTTTACGGTTAGTCCTTCCAAATTTTCACTGATTAGATTGGTTGAAACACTATTGTCATTTCTTCTCTAATCGAAAATAGAGCTATTATATTTAACATATTTGCCTTTAAAGAAAATTTTAAGAGATAAGGTAAGGGTCTTATAATATATAAAGATATGGGAGGGAAAAAATTGGCAGGGTGTAAAGATGCGGTATTGATACTAAAATTATTATTCTCTAAAACTTTTTAATGAGCGATATTCCCGCGCCATATAATGGATTGCCATCACTTTTATATTCACCTCCAAGTTCCAGATTTATATCAAAAAAGTCTTTGTAAACAAGCATCTCCAAACCCCAGAAGAAAACATCCTGTTTAGGATTGTACCTTCTTTCCACTGTTCCCTCGTTTCTGGAATAGCTGGCCAGTAGTTTATAGGGATAGTTATTATAATAATCACCAACACTACCGGAAATTCCGAAATGATGGGCAAGAAATTTATTATTAACCACCCTGTTTAATTCTGCATCATATACCATAAAGGGGACCCCAAGAATTCTTTTATTATAAGTCCATCCGGAATGGTAGGTTTGGTAATGATTGAAATAGGCATCGTTTTTATGAGGCCCTGTGCTGTACTGGCCTTGGTTTTTAGTATAGAACAATTCATATAAAACGCTTTCTATAAGCCGGTCTTTTTCTTTAAGGTCAATAAAGATACCATAGCGTCCATCCGGGAAATTGTCATACCTACTCCCGGAGCCATCTTCAAAAATGTGGTTGTAAATAAGTTGAACTTCCATTTTCCTGAAATCTTTGGTAATATAAAGTTCATAGCTTCCCAGATGATTCCCCAGAACGTTCCATTGATCTCCGGACACGGCATTATCCCCACCGTCCCGCCCGGCAAAAATTCGCAGATAATCTGCTATACCTTCCGGCTGTTTTCCATGTTCAGGAGAAGTACCTCCCCACTGTGCAAAATGCTGGATCCCGGATTTAATTTTAAAACCTTCCCCGTTATTATACACAAGATGCAAACTTTTATGATGAACCCTGGCATTACTTACATGCCTGTCCTTTTCCAGAAAATATTCATTTAAAGATGCTTCAAAGCCTATATTTCCTTCATTAAAATCCCCAAGTCGAAACAACGTTATTGGCCTTGAAGTTTCAATTTGCAGGCCGGGTAAAGGACGCGCATTCATTGACCATAGAATATTCTCGTTGGTGGCACTCAAACCGTTATAAAGTTCCTCTCTTTGCTTTCTGCCAGCGGTTATCCTGAGCCAATTGTAAGAAAATTGAGCATACGCTTCATCATCAAAAATTTTCTTTTCTTCCCTGTTGTTAAAAGCAATTCCTGCACCCACTTCCAGGTAGGCAGAATTATTAAAGGAATAAAACGCTCTCCCGGTTACCCGGGCAGCTGAATTTGTTGTCTGTGAGATCCTGCCACTTTTATTGTGGTACATCCAGAATGGCAGTTCCTCCTCTGTACCACCCTGCACCAGCATCACTGCTTCTCCACTAAACCTCAACTGGGAATAAGCGTTAAAGGATATTAGTGTGATGAGTAACAGAAAAGATCTATACATTAGACGGTAGTCGATAGTCGGTAGTTTTAAGCGTTTAATGTTTAACGTTCAGGTTTCATTCCGAGAAATGAAAAAGGAGCAACTGTCACCCTGAGCGGAGTCGAAGGGTCTCTTTTTATTTAATAGTTGTTAGACGGTAGTCGGTAGTCGGTAGTTGTAATCGTTTAGTGTTTACCGTTCAGCGTTCATTCCCAGAACTAAAAAAGGAGCACCTGTCACCCTGAGCGGAGTCGAAGGGTCTCTTTTTAGTGATTAGTGAATAGTGATTGGGGAATAGTTGTTAGACGGTAGTC
>DATHWA010000178.1:0-5332 GCA_035461025.1 Gillisia sp.
ATAATGTGTGATGCGGACGTGGATGGTAGCCACATCGAGACGCTTATTCTTACTTTCTTTTATCGTTATATGAAGGAGCTTCTTGAAAACGGACATATTTTTATTGCAACCCCACCTCTTTATTTGGTGAAGAAAGGGCAGAAAAAACAATATGCGTGGAGTGAGAAGGAGCGTGATGAAATTGCCGCCAGTTATAGTGGGGGAGTACAAATACAACGCTATAAAGGTCTGGGAGAAATGAATGCGGAACAGTTGTGGGATACCACTATGAATCCTGAATTCAGGAAACTTAGACAGGTGAATATAGATAATAGTAGTGAGGCAGACAGGATCTTCTCGATGTTAATGGGAGATGAGGTGCCGCCAAGACGAGAGTTCATAGAAAAGAACGCGGTCTACGCCAATATAGATGTATAATCATAAAGCCCACTTTTTAGTGGGCTTTCTATTTAGAACTACTCCTGAAATGAAAAATTTCCGGAGTAAGTTTTTTTATTATTTTAGCGCAGAACTCAAACTACTAAAATTTTGAAAAAGAACTTTCAATTATTGCTTATGCTGCTGGTGGGGTTTGCCGCTACAGCTCAAAATGAACAGGAACGTCTTATTAATGATATGCTTTTGGTAGCAGAGAATTTTGCCCTTCCGGGAGCAGAGGGTGCTGCCATCCAGGCCAGTGCCGGCTGGTTTACATCTGCAAGCACCCTTGATAAATGGAAATTTGAAGTTTCTGTGCACGGCAATGCACTCTTTGTTCCGGATGGGAAGCAAAAGAAATTATCCTCAAACCGGGATTTTTCCCTGCTCTCTTTTCGTGATGCTAATAACGCTGTTTTGCCTACAGTATATGGTGGTACTACAGATGCTGTATTTGAAGGCAGAATTTTTGGACAGGATTTTTCCTTTGATGCCATAGATGGATTAAATAAGGAGAATGTAATCCATCCTTATCCACAGGTGACAATGGGCTTGCCTTACAGCACAGAGGTGGCGGTAAGATTTCTACCCTCCATTATGGTCAATGATGTAGGTTTTCAAACCTATGGAATTGGAGTGAAACATAATTTCACCCAATATTATGAAAGAAGATATAACCCTGAGGATTTCCAGTTTGCAGCAGCAATCGCCTATAGTAATTTTAAAGTTGATTATGCCTTTGATCAAATTTCCCTACCGGTGCTTCAGTTAAACAGGGTTGATGTGGATGCAGATCTTTGGTTATTTCAGGTCCTGGGATCCAAGCTGTACAACACATTTGAAGTTTTTGGTGCGTTAGGAGTAACGGCTACCAATTTTGATTATAGAATGGGAGGTACGGGAGAAGCTCTTCCCTTGTTGAACAATGAACTTATGGGTATGGAAAATACAGGTACCAACTTTAAGGGTGACATTGGATTCAATTATTACTTCGGTAATTTTAAAGCGAGTAGCATGATTACAGCGAGTAACTTTTTTAATGTGAATTTGGGATTACATTACAGGATATAACCAGAGTTTAACCATTCCTTCTTCCATATTAGCCCCATATTCCGTATTTTCGCTGAAACATCTATAAATCATTAAAATTATATAAAATATGAAAGTTACTATCGTAGGAGCCGGTGCCGTAGGTGCCAGTTGTGCAGAGTATATTGCAATAAAGAATTTTGCTTCAGAAGTTGTTCTACTTGATATTAAGGAAGGGTTTGCTGAAGGTAAGGCAATGGATCTTATGCAAACGGCTACTTTAAATGGATTTGATACAAAAATTACCGGAACTACCAATGATTATTCAAAGACAGCAGGAAGTGATGTAGTTGTGATCACAAGTGGTATCCCAAGAAAACCGGGAATGACCCGTGAAGAGTTAATAGGTATTAATGCCAATATTGTAAAGGAAGTAGCTTCCAGTTTAATTAAGCATTCTCCTGAAACTGTAATGATAGTAGTGAGTAATCCAATGGATACTATGACCTACCTGGTACATAAGGCTACCAATCTTCCAAAGAACAAAATAATAGGTATGGGTGGTGCATTGGATAGCGCCCGTTTCAAATATAGAATAAGTGAAGCATTAGAGTGTCCTCCATCAGATGTTGATGGAATGGTAATAGGTGGACATAGTGATACAGGTATGGTACCATTAACAAGGCTGGCTACTAGAAATTCTGTTCCCGTAAGTGAATTCCTTAAGGAAGAAAGACTTGAGCAGGTGAGTGAAGACACTAAAGTAGGAGGAGCTACTCTCACAAAATTACTGGGTACCAGTGCGTGGTATGCGCCGGGTGCTGCTGTTTCCTCATTGGTTCATGCTATTGCATGTGACCAGAAAAAAATGTTCCCTTGTTCTGTTTTGCTTGAAGGCGAATATGGATTAAATGACCTGTGTATAGGAGTTCCGGTTATTCTTGGAAAGAATGGAATTGAAGGGATCGTTGAAATAGAACTTAATGATGCTGAAAAGGCAAAAATGAAAGAAAGTGCAGAGGGGGTTAAAAAGACAAATGACCTCCTGGAAGTATAACAATTAGCTTTTTTCTAAGCTGCTGAAAGAGCCTCTGATAAAGAGGCTTTTTTTAGTTTAAAAGTTAAATTATTCTAAAAAAAAATAATTGGGATTTGAATCATGAAGTCCTATATTTGTCCGTTTTATAAAATGACCTAAATATTAAGGAATAATGCAGAATAAAGGACTGATCAAGATTTTTGCTATTTTGTTTGGACTGGTATGTATCTACCAGTTGTCGTATACATTTATTGCAAGTAGTGTAGAGAGTGATGCTGAAGCCTACGCTGAAAGAAAAATTAGCACCGATGTTGAAGATTATTCAGTAGCACGGGACCAGGAGGTTACAAGATATCTTGACTCCATTGGTAATGAGGACATCATTGCCGGAATTACCTACAATTCAGCTAAAGAAAAGGAGCTTAATAAAGGTCTGGATCTTAAAGGAGGTATCAATGTGATCCTTCAAATTTCTGTTAAAGAGATTTTAAGAGGTCTTGCAAATAACAGTCAGGACCCTGCATTTAACCAGGCACTGGCAGAGGCAGATGTTGCCCAGAGAAGCAGTCAGGATGATTATGTCGATCTCTTCTTCCAATCATTTAATAACATAGAAGGAGCCCAGCTTGCTTCCCCGGAAATTTTCGCAAATAAGACCTTAAGTGGACAGGTTAATTTTGAAATGTCCAATTCTGAGGTTGAACCAATCATAAGAGAGAGAGTAAATGAATCTATTACCTCTGCTTTTGAAGTACTGCGTAAGCGTATCGATAAATTTGGGGTTACACAACCAAACATTCAAAGATTAGGGACCTCCGGTAGGATTCTGGTGGAGCTTCCGGGAGCTAAAGATATTAATCGTGTACAAACACTTCTTCAAAGTACCGCACAACTTGAATTCTGGTTTGTTCACAAGAATAATGAATTTGGTAATTTCTTAATGAACGCTAATAATGTTCTTGCAGAATCTACACGTTCACAGGAAACTGCTGAAGTTGTTCAGGATACAATTAGCGAGGAGCAGGAAGATGATGAAATTGAAGCTTTACTGGCTAGCCAGGAAGATACCGCTCAGGCGGCAGAAAGTGGCAATAACCCACTTCTTGATAAAATGGTTTCACCCGGATTTCAGGGAGGTGCTGTTTTGGCAACTTTCCGCGCACAGGATACCGCACAGGTAGGTGAATATTTAAGAATGCAACAGGTTCGTTCTTTATTGCCTTCAGATCTTCGTTACGCAAAGTTTGCATGGGGAGTGCCAAGGGATAATGTCGTAGAATTATATGCTCTTAAAGGAAATCGAGAAAATACCCCTCCATTAACCGGAGATGTTATTACAGATGCTCAACAGTCATTTGACCAACTTGGACGTGTAGATGTGACCATGCAAATGAATGGTAAGGGCGCCAAGATCTGGGAAGAAATGACAGGCAAGGCTTACCAGGAGCAGGGAAATATAGCTATTGTTCTGGATAACGTGGTTTATTCAGCACCTACTGTTTCTACCGGTCCTATAAGTGGTGGTAGAAGCCAGATCTCTGGTGATTTTGATATTGCAGAAGGGCAGGATCTTGCAAACGTATTGAGAGCGGGTAAACTTCCAGCCTCAGCCAGTATTGTTCAAAGTGAAATAGTAGGTCCATCTTTAGGGCAGGAAGCCATAGACAGTGGTATTACCTCTTTCCTTATTGCCTTGGTTTTTGTATTGATTTGGATGGTATTCTACTATGGTAAGGCCGGTCTATTTGCCGATGTTGCCCTTGTGGTGAACATTTTGTTCATTTTTGGTATCCTTGCAGGTCTTGGAGCAGTACTTACCCTTCCCGGAATTGCAGGTATTGTGCTTACTATAGGTATGTCTGTAGATGCGAACGTACTTATCTTTGAACGAATTAAAGAAGAACTTGCAAAAGGGAAGGCTCAAAAAGAAGCTATTAAAGACGGTTTCAACAATGCGTTGTCTTCTATTCTTGATGCCAATATAACAACCGGTCTTACAGGTTTGATATTACTTGTTCTTGGAACAGGTCCTGTTAAAGGTTTTGCTACTACATTATTAATAGGTATTGCGACTTCTTTATTTACCGCGATCTTTATCACAAGATTATTTATTGATGGATATGGTAAAAATGGTAAATCTTTACCCTTCAGTACCGCGGCTACAAAAAACCTTTTCCAGAATCTAAGTATAGATTTCCTTGCAAAAAGGAAGATTGCATATGTAGTTTCAGGAGTATTATTACTTATAAGTATAGGTTCCTTCTTTATAAACAGTTTAAATCTTGGTGTTGATTTTGTTGGAGGAAGAACTTACACTGTGAGATTCGCTCAAGATGTGAATTCTACCGATGTGCAAAATGATCTGGTGGCCGTTTTTGGAAGTGCAGAAGCGAAGACTTTTGGGGGAAATAATCAGTTAAAAATTACTACAAACTACAAAGTAGAAGATGAAGGTCAAGCTGTAGATACTGAGATCCAGCAAATGATGTATGAAGGATTACAGTCTTACCTTCCGCAGGATATCTCTTATGAGGATTTCACTATAGGAAGTGGGGAGCGTGGCATTGGTATCATGGGATCTATGAAAGTAGGTCCTACAATTGCAGATGATATTAAGAACGATTCCTTCTGGGCGGTAATTGGATCCCTCGTAGTGGTGTTCCTGTATATCTTGCTTAGATTTAGAAAATGGCAGTACAGTTTGGGAGCAGTGGCAGCTGTTTTCCACGATGTGATAATTGTACTTGGGATATTCTCTCTTTTCTATAATGTGATGCCGTTTAGTATGGAGATAAACCAGGCGTTTATTGCGGCGATCCTTACGGTGGTAGGTTACTCCCTGAATGA
>DATHWA010000179.1:0-1584 GCA_035461025.1 Gillisia sp.
ATAAGTTCCAGGATAGTTAAATTGATTATTTGAATTCTCTTCAGCAGCTCCCCGGGTACCAATATACCCGTTACCTATAGTACAGAGAGCCTCCCGGAGTTTTTGTTCTCCCGGTTTCCAATCATTATAGGTTAAACTAAAAGCTGTCATAATACAATGCTTTTTCTTTGATTATTTTATCCTGTCTTTTAGATGCTGAAGAAATTTGGTCACCTCATGTGTATCGCGAAGTGCGAATGATGCCGAAGTTTTTTCACCATGAGTTCCTACCATGATCCCGATTCCATCTTCAATAAGCGCGTCAAAGCCATCTTCATCTGTAATATCATCACCTATATATACCCGAAGATACTTTTCCCTGTCCCAACCCAGTTTTTCGGTAAGCCAATCAAGGGCATACCCCTTGTTCCAGTCTATATTGGGTTTGAGTTCCAGGACTTTCTTTCCGCTGCCGGTTCTTAATATTTCATGCCGGGCTGCCTCCTTTTGAACTGCCTCTTTTACTTCCTCAACATACTTTTCCTCTACATTTCTGTAATGCACAGCAATCGCGAATTTTTTTCTTTCAACCTTGACTCCGCTTATGTCTTTAAGTTGAACCTTTAAGCGGCTTTCAGCTTCGTCGAGAGCGGGGGTAACATCAGCTTCAGATTCTTGTACCATCTCCAACCCATCTGGACCGGTAATATCAAATCCATGACTTCCGGCATATATAACCGTATCTATTTCAATTTTTGATCTCAGATCCCTTAGGTCACGTCCGCTAATGATCGCCACCGGAATAATATTTGAGAGCCCGGTAATTATTTCCCTGTTATCCTCCGGTAATTCTGCGGCATCGGGATCTGAAACGATAGGAGTTAATGTCCCGTCATAATCCAGGAAAATGGTGATCTTCCTGTTGCCTTTTATTTCGAAAAGTTCCTCAAGTTTATCAAGAGCATTTGGAAGGGTTTCAGGTAATTCTTTATGCATACTGGAAATTTTTGTTAGTTTTTCACTGCCTCCACTAAACCGAAACCGGTTTAGAATGGCGTGTTTCCTCAATTTGAGCAAATCGGGGTACATCTAAACGCAGGTTTTAGATCTAAAATTTAATGCTTTAAATTAATTATTATTTTCTGAAAAAAGAATGACTTAGACCACTATGCTTGTTAGCTGCCTTGTTTTTAAACTGATTGAATAACCTATAAGAAGATAAAAGAAAGGTATAATCGATTTACAATCAAATGTCTGCAAGAAAATAAGTCAATATTTTAACTCTTATGAAACTTTTCGTGAGCAGTCGCTGGCAGAAGTTCTAAAATATTGAAACAAATAATATACTCCGATAATATAAATAGCCGAATCTATCCAATCACCAATTGAATTGTCCTTTAGAAAGTACGAAGATGCAATAAGAAGAGTTGCAAATACTAAAGCTATTAAAACAGGTTTTAAAGTCTTTTTCATACTGCCCAATTTTACTGTAAGATAGGCTAATAAAAGATAAGATCCCGTTTATTGTTACATAAGAAGTGGTTTTCTTTAACCTGCAGCCCCCGGCAGGTTACGATCAAGAGGCACAAAATGGTATAGGCGGTT
>DATHWA010000180.1:0-11418 GCA_035461025.1 Gillisia sp.
CCAATGGTACTTATCAAATAAAAACAATGCAAGGGGAGAATATTACAGCGACTCTGGATGGTGATAATATTGTTCTAAGAGATGCATCTGGAAATGAAGCTAGAGTCACTGAGACTGATAGTGAGGCTTCAGATGGGGTTGTGCATATTATCGATGGTGTTTTATGGCCAAAGGATCCTTCAAAAAATGAAGCGGCTACCAGAATGAACAATCAAAACACCGAAAATCCCAATACCGGAAACACTGGTACGAGAAATCAATAATTAAATACTTTAAATTAAAAAAGGGCTGTTAATCGCATTAACAGCCCTTTTTTTATCCCATTAGGGTTAATATATGTTTACTTCCGGTTCAAGATCAATTCCATACTCCTGTTTAATTTTATGCTGAATCTTACGAGCCAGTTGTAATATTTCATTTCCACTTGCTTCTCCATAATTCACAAGTACCAGGGCTTGATTTTTATGTACACCAGCATCACCCTCACGATAACCCTTGAATCCCGCCTGGTCTATTAACCAACCTGCAGGAACTTTAACAAATTTATCTGAGACTGTATAAGATGGTATATGCGGATATTTCTCCTGGAGTTTCCTTAATTGTGGAACAGGGATTGCCGGGTTCTTAAAGAAACTACCACTATTGCCCAATTCCTTAGGATCCGGCAATTTTTGTCGGCGTATTTTTATTACTGCAGTGGAAACATCATTAATTCCGGGATTTTTTATTCCCATCTCATCCAGGGCTTCCTTTATTGAACCATATTGTGTATTTAATTTATGGTTTTTTCTACTTAACCTAAAGACTACACTTGTAATGATATACTTTCCTTTGTCACTGGTCTTAAAGATCGAACTCCTGTAGTCAAAATCACATTGTTCTTTTGTAAAAGTTCGGGTTTCAAGGGTTTGTATGTCTATTACCTCACACGAAACAAAGGTATCTTTGAGTTCCACTCCATATGCCCCAATATTTTGGATAGGCGCGGTACCGGTATTCCCGGGGATGAGAGACAGGTTTTCCAAACCACCCCAATTGTGGTCAAGGGTCCATAGTACAGTTTCATGCCAGTTTTCTCCAGCACTTATCCTTACCAATACATGATCTTCAGTCTTACTTAAGAGTTCCTTTCCTTTTAAGGCTACATGAATTACAGTGGCATCAATATCTTTAGTGAGCAACATATTGCTTCCCCCGCCCAGTATAAATAAGTCTTTGGAATAGTTGTTTTTTAAAACCTGCCTAAGTTCGTCAGGGCTTGTCACAGAAATGAACTGCCTGGCCTTTACATCTATTCCAAAAGTATTGTACTCCTTTAATGAGGAATTAAGGGAAACGTTCATTATTTGTTTTTATATTCTGCCAGGGCAACTTTTAAGATTTCTACAGCTTTTTGAAGATTTTCTTTTTTAAGGACATAGGCAATTCGCACCTGGTTTAAACCTGTGTTGGGAGTAGAATAAAAACCCGCAGCCGGGGCAACCATAATAGTTTCATTATTATAATGAAACTCTTCCAGTAGCCAGCGGGCAAAATCATCGGCATTTTCTATAGGCAACTCTGCAATACAATAAAATGCACCCTTAGGTTTAGCAACTCTCACTCCTTCTATGGATTCCAGTCCTTCAACAAGTAAATTTCTTCTGGTGGTATACTCCTCAATAACCTCGTCAAAATAGCTTTGGGGTGTTTCAAGTGCCGCCTCACTAGCTATTTGTTCAAATGTAGGAGGGCTTAGCCTTGCCTGGGCAAATTTCATTGCAGTTTGAATCACTTCCTTGTTTTTAGAAACAAGACAGCCAATCCTTGCACCACACATGCTATATCTTTTGGAAACAGAATCTATCATAATAGCGTGACTCTCCAATTCTGGTAGGCTCATAATGGAGAAATGTTTTACCCCGTCATAAGCAAATTCCCTGTAAACCTCGTCAGATACCAAAAAAATATCGTGTTTAAGAGCAATTTGAGCCAGTTGTTTGATCTCTTCTTCAGTATAAAGATAACCTGTAGGATTTCCCGGGTTACAAATTAAAATTGCTTTTGTTTTGGAAGTTATGAGTTTCTCGAATTCCTGAATTGGAGGAAGTGCGAAATCATCTTCTATTTTTGATTCCACCGGCACGATAGTAACCCCGGAGGCAGTTGCAAATCCATTATAATTGGCATAAAAAGGTTCCGGGATAATAATCTCGTCCCCGGCATCGGCAATACTCCCCATGGCAAACAAAAGAGCCTCAGATCCTCCAGTGGTAATAATTATATTATCTCCCTTAACCGGAATATTATTTTTTTCATAATATTTCGCCAGCTTATTCCTGTATCCCTCAAATCCTGCTGAATGGCTGTAGGCTAGAACTTCGATCTTGTGATTTCTCACTGCATCCAGGGCAACCTGCGGAGTTTTGATGTCCGGCTGTCCAATGTTGAGTTGATATATTTTGCGTCCTTTTTTTACAGCTTCTTCTGCAAATGGAACTAATTTTCGTATTGGAGATTCCGGCATGGAAATTCCTTTATTTGAAATTCTTGGCATAACTTAATTTTAAATTTTCCTCGTGCAAAAATGCGAAATTTAAAGCAGATTATATAGCTTAAAACCGGTATAAATATCAAAAAACTGCTTTTGCCGGTTACCATTAAAAGTATGATGAAAACATACGTTAAATGGAAAGAAAATTTGTTTGCATAAAAAAACTCCCATAAAATGGGAGCTTATATTTAATGTTGTAAAAAAAGATATTACTCAACAACCTTGCCTTTAATTTTTAAAGCCTTGGTTGGTTCATCTGCATTGGAATAGACACTTACGGTCCTTCTAATAGGCCCAACAATATTGGTGTCATATTTCACTTCTATTTGTCCCTTATCGCCGGGTGCAATTGGTGTTTTTGTCCATGAAGGAACAGTGCAGCCACAACTGGCAAATACATTTTCAATAATCAAAGGTGCGTTCCCTGAGTTGGTAAACTCAAAGACGCGTACCCCGTCACTTCCTTTTTTGATCTCCCCGTATTCTATCGTCTCAGTCTCAAACTGGAATTTAGGGGTGTTTTGAGCCGTCATCGTAGAATAACCGGCTAAAAAGACCATAAATATTGATATTATAGTTTTCATCTTTCAATAATTTTAACTTCTAAGGGAATTAATAAAGATAGTGTTTTTCATTCAATCTTAAAACGCCTATTATGCAAAGCAACTTCTTTTATAATCCTCAACTTATAAGTACTTTTGCTTTTATTTTCAAAAATTAGACCACAAATGACGGCGTCCCAGCAATATGAAATTCAAAAAGTAGAAGAGAAATGGTACCAGTACTGGATGGAGCACGGGTATTTTCATTCTGAAGTAGATGAAAGAACACCATACACCATTGTAATTCCTCCTCCTAATGTTACAGGAGTTCTACATATGGGGCATATGCTCAACAATACGATACAGGATGTCCTCATAAGAAGAGCACGTTTAAAAGGTTTTAATGCCTGCTGGGTACCGGGAACAGACCATGCTTCTATTGCAACAGAAGCTAAAGTTGTTGCCAAACTTAAAGCAGAAGGTATAGCCAAAGAAAACCTTAGCAGGGATGAATTTTTGGGACACGCCTGGGATTGGACTCATAAACATGGCGGGATCATCCTGGAACAGCTTAAAAAATTAGGTGCTTCCTGTGATTGGGAACGTACAAAGTTTACGATGGATGAAGACATGTCTGCTTCCGTTATTAAGGTGTTTGTAGATCTTTATGAAAAAGGGCTAATTTACAGGGGATATAGAATGGTCAATTGGGACCCCGAGGCAAAGACCACCCTTAGTGACGAGGAGGTGATTTACCAGGAGAAGCAGGGAAGTCTGTATTACCTTCAGTATAAAGTGAAGGATAGTGAGGATACAGTAACAATTGCCACTACAAGGCCCGAAACAATTCTTGGGGATACTGCAATTTGTATTAATCCAAATGATGAGAGGTTTACTCATTTAAAAGGAAAAACTGTAATTGTCCCTCTTGCAAACAGGGAGATCCCTGTGATCGAGGATGATTACGTAGATATGGAATTTGGTACCGGATGCCTTAAAGTTACCCCTGCACACGATGAAAATGATAAGGTCCTGGGAGATAAACATGGGTTGGAAGTAATTGATATCTTCAATGAAGATGCTACCCTGAATTCCTACGGATTGCATTACCAGGGTAAAGACAGGTTTGAAGCGCGAAAGGAAATCGTCAAAGAACTGGAGGACCTTGGAATATTAATAAAAACTGAAAATCATATAAATAAAATTGGCACCAGCGAGCGCACCGGTGCTGTAATTGAACCAAGATTAAGCGACCAGTGGTTTCTCAAAATGAAAGATCTTGCCAAGCCAGCACTGGATGCCGTGCTAGAGAAGGATGTAAACCTGGTGCCTGATAAGTTTTTGAATACTTACAAGCATTGGATGGAAAATGTAAGAGACTGGAATATCTCTCGCCAGCTCTGGTGGGGCCACAGGATCCCTGCCTTTTTCTATGGTCCGGGTAAAGAAGATTTTGTAGTTGCAGAAACTGCAGAGCTTGCTCTTGAAAAAGCACAAAATAAATCTGGAAATTCTGCTTTGACCCCACAGGACCTTAAACAGGATAATGATGCACTGGATACCTGGTTTTCTTCCTGGTTATGGCCCATGAGCGTATTTAATGGAATTCTTGAGCCGGAAAATAAAGAGATCAATTATTACTATCCTACCAATGACCTCGTCACTGCCCCGGAGATCCTTTTCTTTTGGGTGGCAAGAATGATCATTGCGGGATACGAATTTAGAGGTGAGAAACCTTTTACAAATGTTTACCTCACGGGAATTGTTAGAGACAAACAACGGCGCAAAATGTCCAAATCCCTTGGGAATTCACCAGATCCGCTTGGATTGATCAATCAATACGGAGCAGATGGGGTAAGGGTTGGGATGCTTTTAAGTTCTCCTGCCGGGAATGACCTTATGTTTGATGAGGATCTTTGTAAACAGGGTAGTGGATTTATTAATAAGATATGGAACTCCTTTAAACTAATTAAGAGCTGGGAAATTGATGACTCCATAGAACAACCGGATTCATCACAAAAAGCGATTCAATGGTTTAAATCCAGGTTTCATAAAACCCTTTTGGAAATTGAAGATCATTATTCCAAATACAGGATGAGTGACGCCCTAATGGCTACTTATAAACTTGTGTGGGACGATTATTGTTCCTGGCTTTTGGAAATGGTAAAACCACCTTTTGGAGAAGGTATAGACAGAAAAACCTATGAAGAGGTAATCGCTATTCTGGAAGATAACCTAAAGATATTGCATCCTTTTGTTCCTTTTATTTCTGAAGAAATTTGGCAACAGTTGAAAGAACGCACTCCTGAAGAAGCTCTTATCATAGCCAAATGGCCAGAGTCTAAGCCTGTAAACGAAACTGTGATCGCTGATTTCTCTTTTGCCGCTGAAGTGGTTGCAGGAATAAGAAACATCAGGAAATCAAAGAATATTTCTTTTAGAGATACAATTTCTCTCCAGGTCCTCAATACCGAAGGTGTAACCAAAGACTTTAACCCGGTAATTTCTAAATTAGGGAATATTTCAGAAATAACTTACGTCGAGAAGCAGGTAGAAGGTGCCTTCTCATTCAGGGTGAAGGCCAATGAATATTTCATTCCTGTTGAAGGAGCTATAGATGTGGAGGCAGAGCGTAAAAAATTACAAGAGGAGCTGGAATATACTCGTGGTTTCCTAAAATCTGTAGAACAGAAATTAAGTAATGAGCGTTTTGTAAGCAATGCACCGGAACAGGTGGTGGCAGTGGAAAAAGCAAAGCAGGCAGATGCCCAGTCGAAAATAGAAGTGCTTCAGGCCAGTTTGGCCACGTTGAAATAAGAGAATTGGTTGCTAAGTAAATAGGGGAGGTTTTAAACCTCCCCTATATGTTTTTCTACCATTTCAATATATTTTACTTTGGCCTCTTCCTTGGTAAGATCCTGAACCTGCAATAGGGCATTGGCCTTAAATCCGTTCCTAATATCTTCTTCTTTTCCCGGTATATAGAACCCATTTTCATGGGTGGCCCGCTTGTAATATGCGTAAAAATGTAACATGATATCCGGCGGGAACCTTAGCTCTGTATTGCTTGCCATTTCATAAGCCTTAAGAAACTTATGATTTGTAACTTCAGTCATTGTATTCTTATTCTATATTAGCAATAATGCTCATTCCTCCTTTAACTTTGTCCTGGAGTTTCACATTCAGTTTGGTGCCCAGAGGAAGCAAAACGTCTACCCTGGAACCAAATTTTATAAATCCGCTGTCACTACCCTGCATTACTTCTTGCCCTTCTTCAGCATAATTGACTATTCTCTTGGCTAAAGCGCCGGCAATTTGCCTGTAAAGTACCTCTCCGGCTACAGGGTTCTCAACTACCACAGTGGTACGTTCATTTTCTTCACTCGACTTGGGATGCCAGGCCACAAGAAATTTACCCGGGTGATATTTGCTGTATTTTACAACCCCTCCCACCGGGTGTCGGGTAACGTGTACATTGATGGGGGACATAAAAATGGAAACCTGTAATCTCCTATCTTTAAAATATTCTTTTTCAAATACCTCCTCGATCACTACTACCTTGCCATCTACCGGAGCAACAACATGTGCATCGTTATGCTGCGTGGTACGGCGTGGATTCCTAAAGAACTGGATAATTAGTAAAAAGATGAGGACACTTGTTACCAGGATAGTAAATTTTATCCAATAGGTGTTAATAGATAAATACGAGATGATGTTAACCGCGATCAACAAGATGGCAGTAACTAAAATAATTCTATATCCTTCTTTATGAAACATATTCTACAATTAATAAATAGGCATAAATAAAAGGGCTGGAGAAAATTATACTATCCAGCCTGTCATACAGTCCACCGTGACCCGGCATTAATTTACCGCTGTCCTTAACCCCCGCCTGTCGCTTGAATTTGGACTGTATTAAATCACCCAGTGTACCAAAAATACTTAATATAATTGCCATTCCCAACCAGAACTGAAAATTGCGATAATGCGTAAACTCAAAAATAAAATATCCACCAAGGCAGCTAAAGACCATTCCACCTAAAAATCCCTCAATGGTTTTGTTAGGAGAGATCTTTTCGTAAAGCTTATTTTTCCCAAAATTTTTACCAACAATAAATGCAAAAGTATCATTTGTCCAGATAAGCACAAAGACGCCTACAATTAATACAGGATTAAAAACACCATTATATGTGGGGATAAGGGTGAGAAAGACAATGGAAGAAATGAGATAAAAGATAAGGATGATGTATTTCTTTTTCTCAAATACCGGGATCTTTCTAATGAACAGAAGATCCTTCACAAGGAAAAGATTTACAAAAATAGTGATGCATAAAAGTAAAACGGTTGCGGTTGTATCAAACTTTAGATAACTGAATAAAATGAAGAATACAGCGTGAACCCCATACAAGGCATAACTCTTTAAACGCAGCAATTTCTCAAGCTCCAGCAGGCATACAAAGCCTAGTAGAAAGAAGAGGGATATAAAAATAAGTTCTGAAGATAGAATTGAAACAACCAGTATGGCTATATACAGCAGTCCTGATATAGTTCTTATAATAGATTCCCTCATAGGTTATAGATCTTCCCGAAGCAGCAAATATAGGTTTTTTGTGCTACTTCCATAACTCATAAAATCCCCTTCTTTTTGGGTTTCGAAACTTTTTATGGTTGTTATGTTTGAAGGAATACGTTCTTTGTTATTGAACTTAATACCTCTAAGGCCTTCACCTATAGTGTCTACCAGCTGACTTGTAGAGGCTATAATTACAAAATTTGCAGGTAATTCATTTAGCTTCTTCTCTTTGATCTGGTTGGAGGAAATAAGAATAGATCCATCATTGGCGATTAAATACTCGCAGGTAGAAAGGAAAAAGGAAGAATTTCCGGATTTTGTATATTCAAGGTTGAAACTGTTGAATTTACTCTTTAAGTTTTCATCAAAGCAGCAGCTGGTAGTTTCATACCAGTCATTCTCAAGTAAAATATTATCAAAGGCTTCCTGGACTTCCCGGTCGTTCTCACAGTATAGAAATTTGCCGCCGTTGTTTTTAAAATTGAGCATAAAACGCTCGTCTGTAGGCAGCTTTACATCTGGCATATATTTGCCCCTATCAGCTTTTTCAGAGGTATCAGGACCTTTGTCTGATTTAGATTTAGGATTTAAAAATTTTCTAAATAGACTCATATTGAGATTGGGGTTAATAGCGCCTTTATACCAAAGGTAAAAAATCTTAATCTAACACTAGGTCAAATTAAGATTTTTTCCAATAGATTATTAACTTATTTATTAACCGAAGAATCCTGAGTGATCTCTGTGTCTTCAGCGCTGTTGGTGCCATCAGCAGAAGTTTTGTCATCTTCCTGATCTTCTGAGGAATTTGGAGCGTCTGCTCCTTTTTTGGTCACCAGTGGCACTTCCTCTTTTTTGTCAAAAGGCCTGTCTCCAAAGATTTTTTGAAGGTCATCCTTAAAGATTACCTCTTTATCCAAAAGGATCTCTGCCAGCTGGGTTAGCTTATCCTTATTTTCTTCCAGAAGGTTTAGAGCTCTTTGATATTGTGATTCAATAAGGTTAGATATCTCCTTGTCTATAAGCTCAGATGTCTTTTCACTGTAAGGTTTAGTGAAGTTATATTCACTCTGTCCACTGGAATCATAGAAAGTAAGGTTCCCTACTTTTTCATTAAGACCGTAGATGGTAACCATTGCCCTTGCCTGTTTGGTAACCTTTTCCAGGTCACTCAAGGCACCGGTTGAGATCTTGTCAAAAATCACTTTTTCTGCAGCACGGCCTCCTAAAGCTGCACACATTTCATCCAGCATTTGCTCCGGTCTTACAATAAGGCGTTCCTCCGGCAGGTACCAGGCAGCTCCTAGAGATTGTCCTCTTGGTACAATAGTCACCTTTACCAGAGGAGCTGCGTGTTCCAGCATCCAGCTGGCAGTTGCGTGTCCTGCTTCGTGAAAGGCGATTGCTCTTTTTTCGTCCGGGGTGATGATCTTATTCTTCTTTTCAAGACCTCCAACAATCCTGTCTACGGCATCTAGAAAATCCTGTTTTCCTACCGCTTTGTTCCCTTTACGGGCTGCAATAAGGGCTGCTTCATTACATACGTTGGCAATATCTGCTCCAGAGAAGCCCGGGGTTTGTTTTGCTAAAAAGTCTATATCCAGTTCCTCTGCCACTTTTTTAATAGGGCGTAGGTGTACTTCAAAAATTTCTTTTCTCTCTCTTACATCCGGCAGGTCAACATAAATTTGCCTGTCAAAACGTCCTGCTCTCATAAGGGCTTTATCAAGTACATCTGCACGGTTCGTAGCGGCAACAACTATTACGTTGGTATTAGTGCCAAAACCATCCATCTCTGTAAGTAGTTGGTTAAGGGTGTTCTCACGCTCATCATTGGAACCGGAGAAATTGCTTTTTCCTCTGGCACGTCCAATTGCATCTATCTCATCAATAAATATAATAGAAGGTGATTTTTCCTTGGCTTGTTTAAATAAGTCTCTTACCCTTGAAGCTCCAACTCCCACGAACATCTCAACAAAGTCTGAACCGGACAGGGAGAAAAATGGAACTTTAGCTTCCCCTGCAACGGCCTTGGCAAGCAAAGTTTTTCCGGTTCCCGGAGGTCCTACCAAAAGGGCTCCTTTCGGGATTTTACCTCCCAGGGAAGTATATTTTTCAGGATATTTAAGGAAATCTACAATTTCCTGTACTTCTTCCTTAGCACCTTCCAGTCCTGCGACATCTTTAAAAGATGTTTTTACGTCTGTATTCTGGTCAAAGAGTTTTGCTTTGGACTTCCCTATATTGAAGATCTGTCCTCCGGCACCTCCACCAGCACCAGAACTCATTTTACGCATTATGAAGATCCAGATCCCTATGATAAGGATAAAGGGCAAAAGAGTAAGGAAAATATCTCCCCATACATTAGACTGGGTATTGTAAACTACAATTGGGTCTACATTATAATCCTGTTTGATAGATTCAATAGAATTCTCAAAATTCTGAAGATCTCCAAACTCGAATGTGTATGCAGGTGCGTCTCCGGCAGCGAAAAGCTCTGGTTCTCCGGTTTTCTTATGAACGTCCTTTTCCTTTGCTTCTTCTGTTAAGAAGACTTTTGCGTGAGTTTTATTAACTATCTCTACCTTCTTTACATCTCCCGCTTTTAGATAGGATTCAAACTCAGCCGGGTTGGTTTTTGCAGGTTCATTAAAACCTCCACCTCCAAGAAAATTTATTCCAAGGAAGATAATTATAATAGCAGCATAGATCCAATAAGCGCTAAATTTTGGCTTTTTTGGTTCTAACTTTTTATTTTGTTGCTTCTTAGCCATTCTTGCTTTGTTAACTTTTAATAATTTGTTTGAATCGAAGTGGTTTTTGCATCACCCCACAAACTTTCAATATCATAATATTCTCTTATGTGCTTCTGGAAAACATGTACTACTACTGTCACATAATCCATTAAAACCCACTCGGCATTTTCGCTACCTTCAATATGCCAGGGTTTATCTTTAAGAGATTTGCTTACTAATTTTTGTACGGAGTTTACTATGGCGTTTACCTGAGTATTTGAAGTACCACTGCAGATAACAAAATAATCACAAACGGTATTGTCAATTTCCCTTAAGTCAAGAATTTCTATATTATTCCCTTTAACTTCTTCTATTCCTTTTATGATATGAGCTATAAGTTGATCGTTATTCGTTTCTTTTTTCGCCATTAAATTTATTTCTTTACGCAAAGTTATTACTTTTTAGTCTTTTTCACGGTCTGTTAACAGAACATTTAACTGCATAAACCGGTCCATATTATATATGCGTATTATCAAAGTTAGTGCCACTGAATCAACGAACAATTTCGCAAGGGAATGGTTTGTTGCCAACTCTGTAACCTCTCCGGTTGTGATCATTGCAAGGGAACAAACTAAAGGCAGAGGTCAAAGGGGTGCGGGCTGGGTTTCCAATGCAGGTGAAAACCTTACTTTTAGTATTATCTATCCATTACCTAAAGTTGAAATTCAGGATCAGTTTATTATTAGCGCCGGTGTAGGACTGGCTATTTTAAGGGCATTGAATTCCTTAAAAATTAATAAATTAAAGCTGAAATGGCCTAACGACATTATGGCAGCAAATTTTAAAATAGGTGGAATTCTTATTGAGAATATTCTCTCCAATGGGGTTATAGCTGCGAGTATTATTGGGATAGGGTTAAATGTTAATCAACTTGATTTTCCCGGTCTTCCCAAAGCTGCTTCTTTAGCCTTAGTTACTGGAAAACAGTATGACCTGGAGGAGGTACTTTCACTAGTAATTAAAGAAGTTGAAGCAGGA
>DATHWA010000181.1:0-4704 GCA_035461025.1 Gillisia sp.
AGCCTCAGGGCATTTTCATTTTCGATCATACATTCTGATGCTGCCATGGATTTGCCCAAAAATTCTTTTCTAAAAATATCAAGTTTCTTTTTCCGGCTCCAGGGATCTGTTTCCAAAAATACCTCCCCCAGGGATTCCTCACTTTCCTTTAAATAGATAATGATTGGTTGAGTAGTTTGCTGTGAGCTACGGGGAATAAACGTAGTCTGGTAACCAACGGAGCTTACTACCAGCGGACTTGTAGTTTCATTGGCCAGAGAGATGCTAAAATAACCTTCATCTGTAGTTGAAACACCTGTACTTGTCCCGTCAAAATATACGGATACTCCCGGGACAGCGGTCGAGTCTATTGCACTGTAGACATAACCTGTTAAATAGGTTTGGGAGTATAGCGCGTCACTAGAAATAAGCACTAAAGAGAAAAGAAAATAGAATCGGAAATTGCTCATATAATAAGAGAAAACTCCAATATAACGAAAATTATAATTTTTCAAATGATCTTATAATTATTAAAATTGGATTAGGAAGCTCCGGCGATCTTTCTTTATCTTCGTCCAAAAAAAATTCGAATGAGTATTGTTTTTATCCTTATTGGACTAACCCTGCTGGTAGTGGGAGGAGAATTTTTAGTAAGATCGTCTGTTGCACTTTCATTTAAGCTTAAGCTTTCAAAAATGGTAATTGGACTAACAGTGGTCTCCTTCGCTACATCTGCACCGGAGTTGCTGGTGAGTTTACAGGCGGCGCTCAGCGGATTCTCAGACATTTCCCTTGGGAACGTAATAGGCTCCAATATTGCCAATATTGGCCTGGTCCTTGGGATCACCGCTATCATAACACCTCTGGCCGTGGATAAGGATTTCTACAAATTCAACTGGCCGGTAATGATGCTGTTTTCAATTGCCCTTTATTTTCTCCTTGAGAGCGGGGGAGTGCTTTCCCGGGTTGAAGGTGTTTTCCTGTTAGTAGCTCTTATTATATACCTCTTTTTCTTAATAAGGCGTTCGCGTAAAGCTCATATAGAGGTAAAAGGCCTTGATGATACTCTTGAAAAGACTACAAATTTTAAAATAGGAATCTGGCTTTTAATTGGTGGGGTTGCATTATGGGGAGGGGCAGAACTTCTTGTGATGGGGGCTGTAGATGTTGCCACAATGTTGGGGGTAAGTGAGCGGGTAATTTCAGTCACTGTAATCGCCATAGGTACCAGTGTGCCAGAGCTCGCAGCATCGGTAATGGCTGCTTTAAAGAAGGAGAAAGCATTATCCCTTGGAAACCTTATTGGCTCCAATATCTTCAATATTGCTTCTGTGTTAGGCTTAACCGCAGTCATTCAGCCTATTTACCTGGTGAACGAAGCCTTGCTTAATTTTGATATTTTCTGGATGCTGGCTATAGCTTTCATATTAATTCCGCTGGCATTTCTTCCAAAAAGATTTCAGTTTAGCCGCTACAAGGGCATTATCCTGTTTGTAGGCTATGTGGCGTATATTGGTTTGGCATTTTTGGAATAATTAAGGGGGTGTAGAATAAAATTAAGGTAACTTTAATAAAATTACCCCCAAAAATTTAGGGGGTGTTCCAAAAATTCAATTACTTTTGCTGATGTATTTTTAAAAACAACAGCACAACATGTCTACATTAAGATTTCAGGCCTTAAAAGAAACTTTAAACCGCAAACCGGTAAAAATCGAAGAAACTGAACGTCGTTCAGATTTATTTGGAAAGAACGTTTTCAATGAGACGGTAATGAGGCAATTCCTTACCAAGGAAGCCTACCAAAGTGTATTGGAAGCCAACAAGAGCGGTTTAAAAATAAACCGTGTGGTGGCCGACCATATTTCTACAGGAATGAAAGAATGGGCCATCGCAAAAGGTGTAACCCATTACACTCACTGGTTTCAACCCCTTACAGGTTCCACGGCAGAGAAGCATGATGCCTTCTTTGAAACTATAGGAGATGGACTGGCAATAGAAAAATTTGGCGGAGGCCAGCTGGTACAGCAGGAGCCGGATGCATCAAGTTTTCCTCACGGAGGTATAAGAAATACCTTTGAAGCAAGAGGTTATACTGCCTGGGATCCAACTTCCCCGGCATTTATATACGGTACAACTTTATGTATCCCTACAGTATTTGTATCCTACACAGGAGAGGCTTTGGATTATAAAACTCCGCTGCTTCGGGCTTTACAAACCCTTGACCAGGCCGCTACTAATGTGGCAAAATATTTTGACAAAAATGTAACTAAGGTTACTACTACCCTTGGATGGGAACAGGAGTATTTTCTTATAGATTCAGCTCTTGCAGCTTCAAGGCCGGATTTGCAGTTATCCGGAAGAACCCTTTTAGGACATTCTCCGGCTAAGGGTCAGCAGCTGGATGATCACTATTTTGGATCTATTCCTTCCCGCGTACTTTCCTATATGCGTGATCTGGAAGTGGAATGTATGTATCTTGGAATCCCGGTGAAAACCAGGCATAACGAGGTTGCTCCAAACCAGTTTGAACTTGCACCTATTTTTGAAGAGGCCAACCTGGCGGTAGACCATAACTCCCTTTTAATGGATGTGATGGACAAGGTGGCAGAAAGACATAATTTTAAAGTGCTTTTCCACGAAAAACCTTTTGCAGGTATTAACGGAAGTGGAAAACATAATAACTGGTCCCTGGCAACAGATACGGGTGTAAATTTATTAGGACCGGGTTCTACACCTATGAAGAACCTGCAGTTCCTTACCTTCTTTATCAATACTCTTAAAGCAGTACATGATCACGAGGAATTGCTTAGAGCAACTATAGCCAGTGCAGCAAATGATCACCGTCTTGGAGCCAATGAAGCCCCACCGGCAATTATTTCCGCTTTTATTGGTAGTCAGCTTACAGAAGTTCTTGACGAGCTTGAAAAGGTAACCGATGGGAAATTATCCCCACAGGAAAAAACAGAACTTAAGCTTAATGTGGTAGGAAAAATTCCAGATGTATTACTTGATAATACAGACAGGAACAGAACTTCCCCATTTGCATTCACAGGAAATAAATTTGAATTCCGTGCTGTAGGATCACAGGCAAACTGTGCAAATCCAATGACAGTTCTAAACACGATCGTAGCCAAGCAGCTAACCGACTTTAAAAAGAGGGTAGATGAGTTGATCAAGGATAAGAAAATGAAGAAGGATGATGCCATCTTCAATATCCTTAGAGAGTATATCAAAGATTCAAAAAAGATAAGATTTGAAGGAGATGGTTATGGGGATGCGTGGCAGGAAGAAGCTGCAAAGAGAGGTTTAAGTAATAACAAAACCACTCCACAAGCTCTTAAAGCTCAGGTTTCTCAAAAAACAATCGCTCTATTTGAAGAAATGGGTGTGATGAACAAGAAGGAAGTAGAAGCCCGTCACGAGATCGAGCTGGAAGATTACGTTATGCGTATACAAATTGAAAGCCGTATCCTTGGGGATATCGCACGTAACCACGTGATCCCAACAGCAATTAAATACCAGAACATATTGTTGGAAAATGTGAGAGGTTTAAAAGAGATCTTTGAAAAGGATTTTAAGAAGCACTCTAAAGAACAACTTGAGCTTATCACGGAAATTTCTGAGCATATTGAGAATATAAACAGGGATATCAACGCGATGATTGAAGAAAGAAAGAAAGCCAACAAGTTTGATGGGGCAGAGAAAAAAGCCTTTGCTTACTGTGATAATGTTAGACCTTATTTTGAAAAAATAAGATATCACTGTGATAAACTTGAACTGGTTGTAGATGATGAGATCTGGCCATTGACCAAATACAGGGAATTATTGTTCACACGATAAATTTTTCCGAATAGATTATAAGCCCTGCAAGTTGCGGGGCTTTTTTTATTGTAGGCTTAGGTAAAAGTATCCAGCTTTTTTATGTGTTGTCAATAGTCGAAAGTTTTCAGTAAAGTAAAAAAAAGAATATTCCATATGCTCCGGGCCTGCAGAAAAATCAAAAGCATGTATCTTTGGACCAGCTTAAAAATTTCAGTTTCATGAGTCAGGAAATAAGTAAGAGATATGCAGGAAGAGGTGTGTCTGCCGGTAAAGAGGATGTGCACAACGCGATAAAGAATGTAGATAAAGGCTTGTTTCCGCAGGCTTTTTGCAAGATCGTTCCAGATCATCTTACCGGGGATGAGGAGTATTGCCTTATTATGCATGCAGACGGTGCCGGCACTAAATCTTCCCTGGCCTATATGTACTGGAAAGAAACCGGGGACCTTTCGGTTTGGAAAGGGATCGCTCAGGATGCGCTAATAATGAATATCGATGACCTGCTTTGTGTGGGTGCGACAGATAATATCCTGCTTTCATCTACCATTGGAAGGAATAAGAATCTTATTCCCGGCGAGGTAATTTCAGCTATCATCAACGGTACTGAAGAACTTCTTGAAGACCTTAAGAGTTTTGGAGTTGAAATACATTCCACCGGCGGGGAGACGGCAGATGTTGGTGATCTGGTGCGAACTATTATTGTTGATTCTACTGTTACAGCAAGGATGAAAAGAAGTGATGTAATAGATAATTCCAATATTAAGCCCGGTAATGTGATCGTAGGTCTTTCCTCTTTTGGGCAGGCATCCTACGAAAAAGAATACAACGGCGGAATGGGAAGTAACGGACTCACCTCTGCCCGTCACGATGTTTTCTCTAAACTTTTGGCTGAAAAATATCCCG
>DATHWA010000182.1:0-9633 GCA_035461025.1 Gillisia sp.
ATTTGAAAAGGCCGGGAATAAGTTGTTATTGATACAGCCAAATATGAAATACAGGGCAATAACAGAGAATAATGCCGAAAGAAAAAGTGTAGAGGAAGCTTTTGCACGTTCTGTAATTTTTGGATTTGAGATCAAAGAAGAAAAAGATGGTAAGTATATAATAGACCTTACTCCATTTTTAATGGAAGATGCCCACGGGGTCGCTACGCGATTGCAGCGTGGGAATCACGGGAATTTTAAGATCAGTAAATCTAAAAGTGCACTTTACCTTCAACGCACAAAAGCTTTCCCGGAAAATGTAGAGTTTGAAACGATGCTCACTTTTGAAGGCGAAGCAACTAGTGGGACCTTGAGAAGTGTAGCGCCCAATTCCGGAAATATAACGGTTAATCTTCATCATTCCTTCGTAAAACTACCGGATGACAATTTTGAAAAGCGGCCCTTTTCACCGGGCAGTGGCGCTATTTCAATTTCTTATTTCGATTACTCCACCCCGGTGTACGAACCTATTGAAAAGAGGTTTATTATTCGGCACAGATTAGAAAAAAAAGATCCTAAGGCTGAAGTAAGCGAAGCCGTGGAACCTATAATCTATTACCTTGATCCCGGAACTCCGGAACCCGTTAGAACTGCCTTATTAGAAGGCGCAAAGTGGTGGGCAGTGGCTTTTGAAGAACTGGGTTATAAAGATGCCTATCAGGTGAAAATGCTTCCTGAGGATGCAGATCCGCTGGATGTTCGGTATAACGTAATCCAATGGGTGCATCGTTCTACCCGTGGATGGAGCTATGGAGCCAGTGTGGTAGACCCAAGAACAGGAGAGATCATTAAAGGTCACGTAAGTCTCGGGAGTTTGAGAATCAGGCAAGACTTAATGATCGCACAGGCTTTGATGAATAAACCTTTTGCTGAAAGGGATGATAATTATAATGAAATGATGGAGCTGGCCCTTGCCAGAATCAGGCAACTTTCTGCCCACGAGGTAGGTCATACAATAGGATTCACTCACATCTTCGCAGCCAGTACTAATGAGAATTCTTCGGTTATGGATTATCCGCATCCTATGATTAGATTACAAAATGGAGAACCAAGTCTCACAAATGCATATGACACCGGGATAGGAGAGTGGGATAAATTTACTGTAAAATACTCTTACGCTCCGGTGCCTGAAGGTTCCTCACAGGAAGAGTTCCTGAAGGAAGTACTTGTAGAGGCACAGGAAAAGGGGCTTCAGTTCATTAGTGATAGTGATGCGCGGGCTACTGGAGGAGCACACGCAAACGCGCATTTGTGGGATAATTCTGAAAACCCATCTCTTGAACTGGAAAGGGTTTTAGAGTTAAGAAAAAAGGCTATTTCAAATTTCTCTGTTGATAATATTCGTACAGGAGAGGCGTATTCTGTTCTTGAAGATGTGTTCGTACCGCTATATTTCTTCCATCGCTATCAAACCGAAGCAGCCGTTAAACGAATTGGAGGCCTTAATTATACTTATGCGGTAAAGGGAGGGAAAGAAACCGTTGTGGAAACCCTTGAAAAGGAGGCCCAGCAACAGGCCCTTGAGATTGTGCTTCGTACCCTGGAGCCGGAAGTTATAGCGATTCCAAAAGAAAAGCTAAGTTTGTTTCCGCCAAGAGCGTTTGGACATACCAGATCCCGGGAGTCATTCAAAAGTAACACGGGTGTGGCTTTTGATGCGCTGGGAGCGGCAGCAACGGCAAGTGATATGACTCTTTCCTTACTACTTCATCCGGAGAGAGCTGCCCGTCTTATACAACAAAAAGCAGTAGAAGAGGACCAGGTCGGACTTTCTGAAGTACTTGACGAATTGCTTGTGGCAACAATAAAATCTGAGCAAAGAGACCCGTACCTTCAGGAGGTTCAGAATTCGATCAATCATAATGTGCTTCAGCATTTAATGAATCTGGCGGTTCATAAGGACGCTATCCCACAAGTGAAAGCTATTGCGAACCATACGCTTCTGGAGCTGGAAGACTGGCTAAGGAAAAACCGAAAGAAGAATCCGGTAATGCACAGGCAGTTTATGGAGGATATAAGCCATTTCAGGAAAGATCCTTCAGAATTAAAAGCCTTGCCTGTTGCTCCTCAAATTCCGGATGGCTCTCCAATTGGAAGTTTTTAAAACTATTATTCAGAAAAAATAAAAATTATTCAGAAAAAATAAAAATTAAGAAATGAAAGAAATAGATCTAAGAAGTGATACGGTTACCAAACCTACAAAAGAGATGCTGGAGGCGATTATGACTGCTGAAGTGGGGGATGATGTCTATAAGGAAGATCCAACTGTGAATGCGCTTGAGGAGAAGCTGGCAAAGATGTTTGGAAAAGAGGAGGCACTGTTTTTCCCTACCGGAAGCATGGCCAACCAGGCTGCGATAAAATTACATACCCAGCCGGCAGAGCAGCTTATTTGTGATAAATGGGCCCACGTTTATAATTATGAAGGGGGAGGAGTTTCCTTTAATAGCGGAGTTTCCTGTAAACTTGTAGATGGCAACAGGGGTATGATCACCGCAGAGCAGGTGGAGGAGAATATCAATCCGCCGGATTTTTATCATAGTCCGCTAACCACTCTGGTTTGTCTTGAAAACACTACGAACAAAGGAGGGGGCGCTTGTTATGATTTTGAAGAAATGAGGAAGATAAGAAAAGTATGTGATGAGCACGGGTTGGGATTACACCTGGATGGCGCCCGACTTTTCAATGCGATAGTGGCAAAAAACGAGGATCCCAAAGAATACGGGAAGATCTTTGACACCATCTCCGTTTGCCTTTCAAAAGGTTTGGGGACGCCCATAGGTACTGTTCTCATAGGAGACAAGGATATTATGAAGAATGCAATAAGAGTTCGTAAGGTACTTGGAGGCGGGATGCGCCAAATTGGTTTTATGGCAGCCGCCGGTATTTATGCGCTAGATCACCACGTGGACAGGCTTGCAGAGGATCATAAAAGAGCTTCAGAATTAGGAGAGAAACTAATGGAGCAGGATTATGTGGGAGAAGTAGAACCGGTGGAAACCAACATAGTGATATTCTATCTTAAAGATCCTAAAAAAGAAGCCTCATTTATGGAGCAGCTAAAAAAGCAAAATATCAGGATAAGTAATATGGGGCAGGGGAAATTAAGAATAGTAACCCACCTGGATTATTCAGAAGAAATGCACCAACGATTTTTGGAGGTGCTTAAAAATATTAAGCTTTAAAAAGATTATAAAGAGAAAAACCCTTCAGAAAGTTCTGAAGGGTTTTTTTTAGAATGATTTCAACTCTTTGTTATTATACGGTCTAGATTCTAGACTCTAGAATACGCAGCGATCTAAACTCTAATACCGCATAAGAGTGATCTCAATACTCATATCTCAATACTCAATACTATTTCTACTTTCCAAGCATTTCATCCATCCCCGGGATATCCGGCATTCCATCTCTTGCTACCGCAGCCAGTTCTGCCTCGTGAATATCAGAAGCTTTTTGGATGGCTTTGTTTACGGTAAGAACCAAATAATCCTCAAGCTGCTCTTTATCTTCCAGTAATTCCTCTGCAATAGAAATATTTTTGATTTCCCGGGCAGCGGTAATGGTTACTTTTAGCAAACCATCAATAGATTTTTCCTCCAAAGTTACCGTTTTAAGTCTCTCTTTGGTAGCCTCTACTTTTTCCTGGGTTTCTTTGAGTTTATTCATCATACCCATCATATCTCCAAACATAATTTTTTCCTTTTAAATTTTTATAAAATCAAATTTAATAAATTACCTCTTCTTATAGCGAAACATTAATACAGTATTAGTTATTTTCTTTGGAAGCTTTACCTTTGTGTGCGCACAAAATTCTACAAATTTGAAAAAAGTCACAACTTCTTTGAATAAAGCCATAACTCCACCACAGGCCACCAAAATAGCCAGGGAGCTGGCAGCTCACGATAAGATTAGACTGGATGAATACTACTGGATGAATGACCGGGAAAATCCGGATGTAATCCATTATTTAAACAGTGAAAACGATTATAATGAGTATATGACTGCTCATACAAAAGAGTTGCAGGATAAATTATTTAAGGAAATGAGAGAAAGGATCAAAGAGGATGATTCTTCTGTGCCTTATAAATTAAATGGTTACTGGTATTTAACCCGATTTGAAAAAGGAAAGGATTACCCAATCTATTCTCGTAAAAAAGGGACACTTGACGCCCCGGAAGAAGTTCTTTTCAATGTGAATGAAATGGCTGAAGGTTTTGACTATTATAGCCTTGGTGGTTTAAATGTTAGTCCAGATAATAAATTGGTGGCTTTTGGAGTAGACACCCTGAGCCGAAGAAAATATACTATTCAAATAAAGAACCTGGAAACAGGGGAGATACTCCCGGAAAAGATCCTTACTACCACAGGAGGTTCTACCTGGGCAAATGATAATAAAACCCTTTTTTACACAAAAAAGGATGAGAAAACCTTACGATCCAACCAGATATTTAAGCATATTTTAGGCACAGATCCGGAAGAGGATCAATTGGTTTACGAGGAGAAGGATGAGACCTTCAACACTTATATATATAAGTCTAAATCAAGAAAGTATCTCATAATTGGGTCTAACAGTACGCTTACAAGTGAATACCGTATTCTGGCTGCTGATACCCCGGAGAAGGAATTTTGCCCGTTCCAGACCCGCATAAGAGGAATGGAGTATGGAATTAGTCACTACGAAGACCACTTCTATATTTTGACTAATAAAGATGGGGCAACCAATTTCAAATTGATGAAAACTCATATTGATAATACCGAAGCTTCTAACTGGCAGGAAGTTGTTCCTCATAGGGAGGATCACCTGCTGGAGGATCTTGACATTTTTAAAGATTATCTGGTATTGAGTGAGCGACATAATGGCCTTAATAAAATCAAGATCACAAGGTGGGATACCGGTGAGAGTTACGATCTTCCATTTGATAATGAGACTTATACAGCATACACGAGTATAAACCCCGATTTTGACACAAACATCCTCAGGTACACTTACAATTCCCTTAACACTCCTACTTCTGTTGTAGATTTCAATATGGCTACCAAGGAGAAAACTGTTTTAAAGGAACAGGAGGTTCTTGGAGGAAAGTTTGACAAGGATAATTATGATACAGAGCGTATTTGGGCCACCGCAGGGGATGGGACAAACATTCCGGTTTCTCTTATTTACCGGAAAGGTCTAAAAAAGGACGGAAGCAATCCATTGCTGCAATATGCTTATGGGTCCTATGGCTCTACTATAGACCCTTACTTTTCCAGTGCAAGGCTTTCCCTTCTGGATCGTGGTTTTATCTACGCCATCGCTCATATTAGAGGAGGGGAGTATTTGGGCCGAAAATGGTATGAAGGCGGAAAATTGATGAATAAGATGAATACTTTTACAGATTTCATTGACGTTTCTAAACATTTGATAGCTGAAAAATATACTTCCCCGGAACATCTTTATGCTATGGGGGGATCTGCCGGCGGATTGTTAATGGGTGCAGTCGTCAACATTGCTCCAGAATTATATAACGGGATTATTGCTGCTGTACCATTCGTAGATGTGGTTACCACCATGTTGGATGACAGTATTCCCCTTACAACCGGGGAATATGATGAATGGGGAAATCCCAATGAAAAGGAATACTTTGAATATATGTTATCTTATTCTCCTTACGACAATGTAAAAGCGCAGGATTATCCAAATATGCTTGTCACAACCGGGCTTCATGATTCCCAGGTGCAATACTGGGAACCTGCCAAATGGGTGGCAAAATTAAGGGATATGAAGACAGATAGTAATATCCTGCTCTTCCACACCAATATGGATGCCGGCCACGGAGGTGCTTCCGGTAGGTTCGAAGCCTTGAAAGAAGTGGCTGAAGAATACGCGTTTTTACTGGATTTAGAAGGAATCACAGAATAATTAAAAAATTTCCCTTAACTTTGGCCAGATATTATTAAGATTGTTTTAACTTTTTAAGCGATTTTACGATACCCGACATTGCAGAAAAACTTCAGTTATGAAAGAAGAGATACAGGTTTATGACAATGTATTGCAATTGATAGGGAAAACCCCCTTGATACATTTAAACTCTATCACCAGTGGCTTTAAAGGAGACTTTTTTGCCAAAGTAGAAGCATTTAATCCCGGTCACTCTACCAAGGACAGGATTGCTTTATATATTATAGAAGAAGCAGAACGTAAAGGAGTATTAAAACCGGGAGATACCATTATAGAAACCACCTCCGGCAATACAGGATTTAGCATTGCAATGGTTAGTATCATTAAAGGCTACGAGTGCATCCTCGCTGTAAGCTCCAAATCGTCCCCGGATAAGATTGATATGCTGCGCACCATGGGGGCAAAAGTGCATGTTTGCCCCGCCCACGTTGCTGCAGATGATCCACGATCTTATTATGAAGTTGCAAAACGCCTTCACCAGGAGACAAAAGGATCTGTCTATATCAACCAGTATTTTAATGAGCTTAATATGGATGCTCATTACCATTCTACCGGCCCTGAGATTTGGGCCCAGACTGAAGGGAAGATCACCCATCTTATAGCTTGCAGTGGAACAGGAGGTACAATCTCCGGTACTGCGAGATTCCTGAAAGAGAAAAATCCTGAAATACGTGTTATTGGAATAGACGCCTTTGGTTCTGTTCTTAAAAAATATCACGAGACCAAAGAGTTTGACACAGATGAGATCTACCCTTACCGCATTGAAGGTTTGGGAAAAAACCTTATTCCTTCTGCAACAGACTTTGAAGTAATAGATAAATTCATCAAGGTTACAGATGAAGAAAGTGCCCACACGGCAAGGGAACTGGCAAAAACCGAAGGGCTTTTTGTAGGTTATACCAGTGGTGCTGCAATGCAGGGAGTGAAGCAATTACAAGAAGCAGGGGAATTTAATGAAAACAGTAAGATAGTGGTAATATTTCCAGACCACGGATCGCGGTATATGAGCAAAATATTCAGTGATAAGTGGATGGCAGAGCAGGGATTCTTTGACACCAGGAATCAGGCAGAAGCTCAACCTGTTAAAATTGTCGATTAAGATGAAAACCTCACTCACATACTAAAATATTCAAGCATCCTCCACGGGATGCTTTCGTTTAAAGGGAGAGGTTGATAGTGAAATAAATTGTTGAATTGAGCTGTATTTTTTTACTTTTGCAGCGCTTTTAATAAAAGATATATGAGAGATTTATTTGATAAAATATATAGGGATAAAGGTCCATTGGGAAAATGGGCTCAGCAGGCAGAGGGATATTTTGTATTTCCTAAGCTGGAAGGGCCAATCTCCAATAGAATGAAATTTCGCGGTAAGGAAGTAATCACCTGGAGTATCAATGATTATCTGGGACTTGCAAATCACCCTGAGGTGCGCAAGGTAGATGCTGAGGCTGCTGCCGAATATGGTTCAGCCTATCCTATGGGAGCCAGAATGATGAGCGGGCATACGGATCTTCACGAGAGGCTGCAGGATGAACTTGCATCTTTCGTAAACAAACAAGCTTCTTATCTTCTTAATTTCGGATACCAGGGGATGGTATCTACCATAGATGCCCTTGTCTCAAAAAGCGATGTGATTGTTTACGATGTAGATGCCCACGCCTGTATCATTGATGGGGTGCGGCTACATTTAGGTCAGCGATTTACTTACAAGCATAACGATTTGGAAAGTATTGAAAAAAACCTCCAGCGTGCTACAAAAATATGTGAACAAACAGGAGGTGGTATACTTCTTATTTCTGAAGGTGTATTTGGAATGAGAGGAGAACAGGGTAAATTGAAAGAAATAGCTGCCTTAAAGAAGAAATACAATTTTAGATTATTCGTAGATGATGCTCATGGTTTTGGAACTCTGGGTGCGACAGGTGCCGGGGCAGGGGAAGAGCAGGGCGTGCAGGATGAAATAGATGTTTATTTTGCGACTTTCGCCAAATCACTTGCCAGTACCGGAGCATTTATAGCCGGGGATAAGGAAATAATGGATTATCTCAAATACAATTTAAGGTCTCAAATGTTTGCCAAGTCACTGCAAATGCAATTGGTGGTTGGAGCTTTAAAGCGTTTGGATATGTTGAGAACCATGCCGGAACTTAAAGCCAAATTATGGGAAAACACGAATGCCCTGCAGAATGGGCTGAAATCCCGTGGTTTTGATATTGGAACTACACAAAGTTGTGTGACACCGGTGTATCTCCAGGGAAGTATTCCGGAAGCTATGGCCCTGGTTAAGGATCTACGTGAAAATTATGGAGTATTCTGTTCTATCGTGGTATATCCGGTAATTCCTAAAGGCCTTATTCTTCTTCGAATGATCCCTACTGCTACTCATACCATGGAAGATATTGAAATAACATTAGATGCCTTCTCTTCTATTCGTGAGCGACTTGAAAATGGAACTTATAAAAGACTTTCTGCGGCGGTAGCTGCTTCTCACGGAGAGTAGATATTAGCGAAAATATAAAGCATAAAAAATCCGCCAGACAGGCGGATTTTTTTATTAGGACTTAGCGTAATCTGGTAAATCCATCTTATTGTTCTGGTGTGCTTGCAGAGTTACCTCCAATATTTCTGTCCCCATCAAATTCATCTTCGAAAGTTTCATCTTTTGTATGCATATCAAGCCTGTAAGAGAAGCCTGCGGCTACCTGCCATCTGGAAGGGGTGTTTTTGAAATTGATCAAACCCGAAATGTCAAATTGTAGATTATCCCCTACCAGATATGCAACCCCGGTGCGGGCGAGATCATCTGCATAAATATTGCTTATTATTGCCTGGTACTCAAGGAATCCGGCAAATTTTGGTGAAAAAGCGTGGGTAAGCGTGAAAATACCTGCATAAGTAGGGTTTGATTCAGACACTTTATCCAGGATCAAGTTAGTTACGAAAACCCAGCCTCCTGCCCAGTTATTTTGAGTGGAAAGGGCGAATTTAGGGCTTATGGAATTCTCACCTTCGTACAGGTAAGGATTGTCTCCAAAAGAAAAGTTTGCACCTGCATAAACAGCCACAGCAGGGATCAATGTTTTCCATTTGAATCGCTGATTGGCTTTCCAGCTATATAAGTTAGGCTTATCCGGCCTTATGCTTCGGGAGGGATCAAAAATGAGATATTTTACTCCCAGGGTGTTCGTTCGAAAGTTACTCTGATTGAACTCCCTGTCCCTTCCTCCCATAGCTATGGTGGTGGTTTCATCCTGAAAGGAGCCAATAAGACTAACCTCCAGGGCTTCAAAGAACAATCCGTAGCGTAAAGCATAATCGGCACCAAGTATATCTGTATCCGTTGCTCTTAGATTATGATTATCACTTCCCATATATCCCCCTGCTTCCAGTTGTAGAACTCCTGTCCCTACAGAAAATGCTCCCTGGGAGGCACCCGGCCGGTTAGAGTTTATAGTTTCAGTATACTGGGCATTTACAGATATAAGACCTGTAATTATAAAGGTGAATAAGTTTAGAAATATCCTGCAGTTTCGCATATGTGCTGTGGTTAGAGAACTTCAAATATAGAAGATTTTATTAATTTTTTAGGATCGATATACTACAATTGTCTCCTCATAATAGTAATTTTGCACAAACTGAAGAATAATGCACGA
>DATHWA010000183.1:0-16888 GCA_035461025.1 Gillisia sp.
GTAAGCAATACTGCCGCATACCTAATGGTACCCTACGCGGTATGGGTTCTTTTTGCCGCTATTTTAAATTTTGAGATTTGGTTGCTTAATTAGGGTTTTCGCTACCCTCCACGACTATGTGGTACCAGTCATTGCCCTTGCGGCGATATAACCCCCTGTCCAGGCATTTTGAAAGTTGAATCCGCCGGTGATGGCATCGATATTAAGGATCTCTCCTGCAAAAAATAAATTCTTGTGCAACTTGCTTTCAAAGGTCTTGAAATTCACTTCAGATAAATTTATGCCACCTGCTGTTACGAATTCTTCCTTAAATGTACTTTTTCCCTTTACTTCAAAATTGCCTTCAGTTAATTGACCGGCAAAGTCCTGCAGCTGATTTCTGGATAGATCTGCCCACGTGACTATTTCCGCTATACCGGCTGCTGTTGCAAGGCTTCTCCAAAGTCTTTTCGGAAGCACAAATTGGGTGTATTTATGAACCTGCTGTTTGGCATTGGAAAATTTAAGTTCCTTTAATTCCTCAAGCACATCTTCAGTAGTTTTTTGAGGCAACCAGTTGACGACAATGGTGAAATTATAATCGAGTTTATTCAGATCCCTGGCTCCCCAGGCTGAAAGTTTCAATACTGCAGGTCCGCTCATTCCCCAGTGGGTGACCAAAAGAGGACCTTCACTTTCCAGTTTCAGCCCTTTTACTTTAACTGAAGCATAAGTGGCAACTCCGGGAAGATCTTTGATACGTGAATCTTTAATATTGAAGGTAAACAAGGAAGGAACGGGAGGGATAACCGTGTGGCCAAGGTTTTCCAACAATCTCCAAATTTTAGGGTTACTTCCTGTAGCCAGAAGGATCTTCCCCGCAGAAAATTGACCTTTGGAGGTGGTAATATTCCACATTTCACCAACAGGTTCTATCTTAGTAACAGACTGGTTTTTTTCAAGTCTAATCCCCAGCCGACTTATTTCGGTTTGAAAGCAGTTCACGATAGTTTCAGAAGAATCTGAAACCGGGAACATTCTCCCGTCTTCTTCTATTTTGAGTTCAATTCCCCTTTCCTCAAACCAGGCTATCGTATCCCCGGTCATAAAAGAATGAAAAGGACCCCGAAGCTCTTTGGTGCCCCGCGGATAATTTTTAATTAATTCTGAAGGAATGAATTCGGCATGGGTCACATTGCACCTTCCTCCTCCGGAGATCCTTACTTTAGTAAGCACTTCTTTTCCTCTTTCCAGAATAAGGATCTTCGCTGAAGGATCCATCTCTGCCGCATTGATCGCCGCAAAAAAACCAGCAGCTCCCCCGCCAATGATAATAATATCGTATTGCTTCATTTATTAGTAGTCTCTTCTCTCTTCTCTCTTCTCTCTTCTCTTGGTTCTTGGTTCTTGTCTCTTGGTTCTTGGTTCTTGGTTCTTGACTCCTAGTTTAAAGCAAATCAGGATAATCAGAGATAATCCCATCTACCTCAAAATTTTTCATTCTGGCTATCGCTTCCGGCTCATTCACCGTCCATACATTCACCTCAAAACCTGCCTTTTTACATTCCTGCACATTTTCCCGGGAGATAATTCCAATGGAAGGGTGAATGGCTTTCGCTTTAATCTTATTACCCAGTTCAATAGCTTCGGCCACACTTGCCTTGCTTAATACTCCAAGCGGAATTTCAGGATCACAATGGTAAACCCTGTAAAGCTCATTCTGCTGAAAACTGGAAACGATAAAATCTTCATACCTCCAGCCTTTTTTTCTAATATATTCCTTAATTATTTTGCAGGCTTCTTCAGCAGTATTGCTACCCTTCAGCTCAATATTAATTGTGCATTTTCCGCTTATAAGATCCAGCACCTCTGTAAGCAGCGGGATTCTGTATTGACCCTCTACCAGAAGTTCCTGTAACTCCTTAAAATCCTTGCGGCACACCTCCCCGCTTCCGTTTGTGGTACGATCCAGGGTGAAATCGTGAATGACGACAAGTTCCCCTGTCTGGCAACGGTGCACATCTATCTCGATCGCATCGACATTAAAGTCAAGGGCTTTGGAGATACTTTCCAAAGTATTTTCTGCCACATGTCCTTTTGCCCCGCGATGTCCAATTTTCTTTGGTTTCATCCTGCAAAGGTATTCAAAAAACCATGGGTAGGTAAACGAGAGAGTTTTCTACATAAGAAATTTGAATGTATAAATTATTAAATATTCCTTTTAGAAAGCTTATGACTACTTAACATTTTTTTACAGAAGTGAGTGCTTAATTTTACCTTATAACCCACATAATGAGAAGGTATGAGCAAACCAGAAAAATTTCCGGAGCAGGAACAGTCCCAGCCCGGGGACCAGCATAAAATGAATCCTGAACCCGAAATAATTAGAAAGAACTATAAAGGCAGTGGAAAGCTGGAGAATAAAGTCGCCTTAATTACAGGAGGGGATAGTGGAATTGGCAGGAGCGTGGCAGTGTATTTTGCCAGGGAAGGCGCCAATGTTGCCATTGTTTATCTCGAAGAGGATAAAGACGCCATGGAGACCAAAGAAATGGTAGAGGCAGAGGGTAAAAAATGCCTGGTTCTTGAAGGAGATTTAAAACAGGAAGAGTTTTGTAAAGAGATTGTGATTAAATGTGTCAAAGAATTTGGGGGTTTAAATATACTGGTGAATAATGCAGCCATTCAGTTTTCAAAAGATAAAGTTGAGGACCTAACCACTGAGGAGATTAAGGAAACTTTTGAGACCAATATCTACCCTTATTTCTTTGTTGTAAAAGAGGCAATGAATCATTTGAAGGAGGGAGATGCTATAATTAATTCGACATCTGTAACCGCTTACCGCGGTAGCACTCATTTATTGGATTATTCCAGTACCAAAGGTGCAATTGTGAGTTTCACTCGTTCTCTGTCCAAAATGCTTGCCTCCAAAAAAATAAGGGTAAATGCCGTGGCACCGGGGCCAATTTGGACACCACTTATTCCTGCTACGATTGAAAAAGTAAGTGATTTTGGTAAGGATACTCCAATGGGACGGGCAGGCCAGCCAAGTGAGGTGGCCCCGGCTTATGTTTTCCTTGCAGGAGAAGATAGCAGCTACATAACGGGACAGGTAATACATGTGAACGGGGGAGAAGTAGTAGGAGGATAAAAACAATTCTTTTTATCTTCCATTATAAAAATAATTTAAAATGGAAAAATGGTTTTCAGCTTCCCCGGTCTCTCTATTTGCTATAATTCTTAGTGCTATTGGTGTATATCTCGCAGTGATATTCCTTACCCAGCTTGCAGGGAAACGCAGTTTTACCAAAATGTCCAGTTTTGATTTTGCAATGACAATTTCTATAGGTGCTATGATTGGTACTACAGTGTTGTCCCCTTCGGTGAGCCTGTTGCAGGGGGTGACAGGACTTACCGCGATATTTTTACTGGAAATATTTTCAAATTTCCTAAGGAAAAAGGTGAAGCTATACAGGAAAACTGTTGATAATGAACCTATGTATTTAATGAAAGGTTCCCAAATTATATGGGAGAACCTTGAAAGCGCGAGGATAACAGAAGGAGATCTTCGGGCACAATTACGAAGGAATAATGTGCAAAATGTCTCGCAGGTAAAAGCTGTGGTAATTGAAAGTACTGGTGACATTTCTGTTTTAAAGGATATAAATTCAACGGGTGGTCCGGATGATTGGATATTAATGGATGTAAAGGAATAGATATGCTGGAATGGACAGACATTTTAGGACTGGTAGCGGGGATTTGCACCACCGTTGCAGTTATACCCCAGATAAGAAAAGCCTGGAAGACCAAAAAAGTTGAGGATGTTTCCCCGGGAATGTTTATTGTGCTAATTGTAGGCCTTTTTCTATGGATAATTTATGGTATTACCAAGGATGATATACCCATAATGGCAACAAATGGCGTGGCCTTTTGTCTTAATAGTCTTATGCTGTACTTAATGGTAAGATATAAAGATAATGACTAAGTCCTAGCAGGAGCAACTCTTCACAGTTTGTTAATTTTCCCGAAACTAAATTGTAAATATTCTTAAACTCTCAGGTATCTAACTCGTTAGCCTCTAATTTTACCGCCATAACTTTTATTATGCTGACAGAAACATTAAATGCCGAGGGGAAAACGAAAGAAAATAAATCTGATTCCCGAAAAATAAGAACTGAATTCCAGGAATTCATTATAGACAACAATCATCCCTGCGTAATGGCCCAAACGGTCTTTTCAATGGATAAAGTAGATTTTCATGTGTATGAAAATCTGGGATCAAAACAAACATCTGCAAAGATCCTTAAGGATTTGAAAAAATATATAGAGGCATACGATTTTGAATCTAATGACTTTCTAACATTTTTTGCTGTGTTCAAGGGTAGAAATGATTTTACCGAGCTACAGTTTGAAGAGTTGCTTTGGAAACAACTACAGTTTCTTCACGAACTGGATGACCAGCCGTGGGATCCTGAAGTTTCCAGTGATCCTGAAAATGATAACTTTAGCTTTAGTATTGGCGGGAAAGCTTTTTATATGGTAGGCCTGCATCCAAATTCATCCAGAATAGCGAGACAAAGTCCCTACCCTGCATTAGCTTTTAATCTACACCGGCAATTTGAGAAATTACGGGAGATGGGAAGCTATCAAACCGTACGGGACAGAATTAGGGAACGCGATTTGGAGTTGCAGGGAAGCAATAACCCAATGCTGGAAGATTTTGGGCATAGTAGCGAAGCCAAACAATATAGCGGAAGAAAAGTTGGAGATGAATGGAAATGTCCGTTTCTTCAGGCGAAAAAATAAAATGTACCAACCCAAAAAATACCTGAAGAAAGACAGGGAATATATTTATAATTTTATTCATCAAAATCCTTTTGCCACTTTTGTTTTAAAGGGAGACAGGTTACTTGCCACGCACATTCCTGTCCTCATCAAAGGAACAGCTGAGAATTTTACTTTATACACCCATATCGCCAATCATAATGAGCAATTTTCTTTTTTAAAAGATGGCAAAGAGGCACTCCTGATCTTTCAGGGGCCGCATGGGTATGTTTCCTCCTCCTGGTATAAGGAGAAAGATATAAGTACCTGGGACTATTCTGCTGTTCACGTTAATGTAAAACTGAAACTTCAAACTAAGGAAGAACTGGAAGATTCCCTTCAAAACCTTGTTTATAAATTTGAGAAGCAGCAGGCGAATCCGGTGTATTATAAGGACCTCCCGCGGGATATGGTGGAAGATCATTTGCCTCGTATCACCGGCTTTTGGGGTGAACCGGTGAAAATTGAAGCTATTGCCAAACTACACCAGGGTTTTGAAAAAGACGACCTTAAAAGTGTTACGGGGCATCTCGAGGCACAAAATGATCCAATGGGTTGCCCATTAAGCCGGGACATAAAAAAGGAGAATGCTATAGATTAGGATTAAAGGTGGATTAAAAAAAGCAGACTTTTTTAATTATATGATCTTTATCATATTCTGCGAAATTTTGGATTTCCATCTTTGGTGATCCAAAATTTTTGACATGCAATATTCAAGTCTGCACAGCTTTCATATTCCTGTAATGGGAATAGCTTTTACCATTGATTCTCCATTTAAAGTTGCCTGTTATGGAATAACTTCGGCAATATCTATCATTGAAGATAATCTTATTGAGGTAATGAGAAAATATTATTACCAGCAAAACAATGAGACCTATGTCCCTATAACTACCAAAGATGAAGATTACCGTGCCAGGAGGATCACAGATTATCTGGACCTTATGAACAGGAACGTTCACCATCAACTTGAGAAACTCCGGTCTTCTGCTTTCGAAATGGGTTCAGATATCGCGAAGTATTTTGAGATGTTGCCGGAAAGCAGTGCGTTAAAAGAAAAGTACAGGGAATTTCTGCACTCAAATGATCCCGAGGTAAAATTGGCTTTGGAACAGGAACTTAGAAAAAAAGTGCAGCCTGGATCTATCGAGGTGAATATTATGACCAAGGTAGATAAGAATAACCTGGATGATGCAGGAGTTCCACGTGAGAATGGATCTGATGCTTTGGAAGCTTTAAAGGGCTATGCAAAGAGTGATCTTACAAATTCTTCGGTTATTTTCTCTGCGGGAATGAATCCTAGATTGTACAACTATCTTGAAAATTTCAGGGAATTTGATGCTATGGACTGGGGGCAATTTAGAAAAAAGATTGCTATAAAAGTTAGTGATTATCGTTCAGCATTGATACAGGGAAAATATCTGGCAAAAAAAGGTGTTTGGGTGAGTGAGTTTAGAATAGAATCCGGCCTTAATTGCGGCGGTCACGCTTTTGCTACCCAGGGATTGCTGCTGGGTCCTATTTTGGAAGAATTCAGAAGCAAAAGAGAGGAGCTTGCAGAGGAATTATTCAGTTTATATAATCCTGCGATACAGGAAAGGGGCCGGGATGGCTTTGAAAAACCTCACCCCATTAAGATAACCGTACAGGGAGGAATAGGCACTGCGGAAGAAGATAAATTTTTAAAAGATCATTACGGAATAGATAGTACAGGTTGGGGTACCCCATTCCTTTTATGTCCGGAAGCGACAACTGTAGATGAGAAAACTATGGAAGTAATGTGTAAAGCTGAAGAAAAGGATATTGTACTTAGCAAAGCTTCCCCACTGGGAGTGCCTTTTAATTACCTTAAAGGAACTACAGCTGAAAAAGAAAGGCTGGACCGCATCACAAAAGGAAACCCGGGAAGCCCCTGTACAGAAAAATTCCTCGTTTCCAATACAGAATTTACCAAACAACCAATTTGTACTGCCTCTAAAAAATATCAAAAACTGAAACTGCAGGAGCTTAATGCTGCAAATATGGAAGAAAGGCTGCGGCAAAAAATGATTGATGACCTGTTGAGCAAGGAGTGCCTGTGTATTGGCCTAAGCAATGCGGCCCCGGTAGAATATAAGGAGCCATTTTTAAAGAAACTGGAGGCGGTCACCATTTGTCCCGGTCCTAATATCTCAAATTTCTCAAAGATATCCAGCCTAAAGGAAATGACAGATCATATTTACGGCCGTACCGGCCTGGAGCTAAAGAAGAACAGGCCTCACATGTTTGTGCGGGAGCTGCAATTATATGTTTCATATTTAAGTGATGAGATAGAAGAGAGCTTTAATCCCAATGGGAAAGCACTTAAGATCTGGAAGTCTTTTCTATCCAGCCTTAACCTGGGGGTAGATTATTATAAACAACTTTGTGAAAAGAACCTTATAGCTGAAAAAGAAAAGTTCCTGTCCGGTTTAAGTGAAGCTGAGGCAGGTATCCATAATCTTTTCAAAAATGTAGAAAAATTAGTCCTGATGCAGGAAGTTGAGAAGGGAAAAGCTTAAAAATCCTTTAAACTTTTTAGGTTTGAGGGCCTGTCCATAGATTTTTATTTAATATTGCTGAAGGTATTGATACCCAACCCAAAATAGAAAGAGAGAAAGATGGTTCAGGTAATTGAGAAGCAACAGGGAGCGGCATTTGAACTTAAAAAAGGTCAGCGCTTAAAGGTCACAGATCCCCAGGGGGAGCAGGTGAGTGATATGGTGGTCTTTAATGCCCGGGACAAAAGGGAAAAAATTTCTTCCGGAAAGACCCTGGATTTTGAGGAGACCATTTTAATCACCAAAGGTCATTTTATCTGGAGTAATCGAAGTAATAAAATGATGGAGATCCTGGAGGATACCAACGGGCGAAATGATTTTTTACTGGCGCCCTGCAGTCCGGAGACTTTTAAGATCATGTACAACAACCCGGAATATCATCCAAGCTGTTTCGAAAATTTACATACCAATTTAAAATCTTTTGGAATTGAACCAGACGATATTCCCACAGCTTTCAATATTTTCATGAACGTCCAGTTCAGCGAAACCGGGAAATTGAGCGTGGATCCACCCTTAAGTAAGGCTGGTGATTATATTCTCTTTGAGGCACAAATAGATTTAATTGTTGGTCTTACTGCCTGTTCTGCAGAAGATAGTAACAATGGCAGCTTTAAACCCATTCATTACGAAATACTGGATTAAGTTCTTATCCGTTTACTCTTAATCTTTTAATTTCGTGGGAGAGGGAATCTATTGTTGATTTTTGGAGGTGTAATTGTCGCTCCATATCTTCAAAGAGATCCAGATGGGTTTGGTCATAATCTCCCGGACCGGGTTTTTGAGAGCTACTCGTGGTCCCGGCAATAAAACTTAGGATACAAATGGAGGAAAGGATGAGCCAGAACCTGAAGCTTCCAAAAAACATTTCCAGCTTGCTCCCGGTACTTTCAGTACCCATTAACTCAATCTCCTCAATATAGTTATTTAAGAAACGTCTTGCTTTTTCCTTCCTTTTATCTATTTTCTTATGTGCAGGAAGATCCTCAAAATAAGCCGGGTTATTTTGAATTTGCTCCAGTTGTTCTATTTTTTTATTAGCAGAAAGTGGGAAGACTCTAATAAGTACCGCAGAGGTTGAAATTATCCATTCATCACGTTTTATATTTTCATCATTGATCTTATGCATTTGCGATTTTAATAATCGTATAGCTGTACGTGTTCTCATAGTAGGGGATGAAAATAAGAGTTGGTGGAATAGCGGGAAAAGGCCTGCTTTTACGGTAGCTAATTTAGAGATTATTTTTACAATTATTAATAATATGTTAAAGACTATCAGTCTTTCTAAAACCAGAAAACCAGGTTATTTTCCACACGGAATTTAAATGGCTTTTCTATCAATAAAAGATATTATTATTTCATTCATTGAATTATGTAATTGCTTAATTATCTTTTCGTTAACAGCTAAATCCTTAACTTTTTGCTAGCTTCTACGATAAATTAATCAGGATTAAAATAAAGTTTTATGGGAAGATTGGACGGGAAAATTGCATTAATAACGGGATCGGATTCCGGAATTGGGAAAGCAACGGCAATAGAATTTGCAAAAGAAGGAGCAAATGTGGTTATCACTTATCATACAGATGAAGATGGAGGAAAGGAAACACTTAAGGAAGTGGAAGCTGCCGGGGGTAAAGGTTTGTTGGTAAAAATAGATGTGAGTAAGGAAGAGGAGGTGGAAAAAATGTTTGATAAAGCCCTGGAGGAATTCGGGACGGTGGATATTTTAATGAACAATGCGGCTATTAACGGCCAGGGAATCCCAATAGCCGATCTTTCAACCGAAAAATGGGATAAGGCGATAAAAACGAACCTTTACGGATATTTCTTTTGTATTCGTAGATTTATTAACCTGCGCAGAGAAAACGGTGGTAAGGGAAAAATTATTAATATGTCATCTGTTCACGAGGAGATTCCCGCACCGGGTACCGGAGATTATTGCAGTTCCAAAGGTGCTATAAAAATGCTCACCCGTACCCTGGCCCTGGAACTTGCAGAAGAAGGAATAAATGTAAATAATATTGCACCGGGTATGATATTAACCCCAATGAACCAGGAAGCAAAAGATGACAAAGAGACAAGGGATGAAAAGACAGATAATATTCCAATGAAAAGAGCAGGAGAACCGAAAGAAATTGCACGGCTAGCTGTTTTTCTCGCTTCGTCTGATTCAGATTATGTAACGGGATCTACCTATGTGATGGATGGAGGTCTTACCCAGCAAATGGGGCAGGGGGCTTAAGAAATTGAAACTGCAAGAAGAACTGTGGTTATAACCAAAAAAATAATCCCCAATGAAAATCGTGGTTATAGCCCTGCTGTTTCCGGTGGTTTTATTTTCACAATCAAATCAATACCTGTTCCTTCAAACAGAAGTGGATGCCAGGAATATGATCTTTGGCGGGACAGTTAATGACCGAGGCTATAACGGAGTTTTTAAAGCGGGATTTTCTGCCCAATGGTTCAGGGCAGATGTTTTTTATGAAACCTTTACGGCGCTCAATTATAAGACGGGAGGTTTGAATCTCTACCATATTTTTCGCTTTGATCGCTCCTTAAGAGCAGGTCTGGGTGTACAAATGAGTTTGATTGACAAGCCTAAGAAACTCACCCCGTCTATTGGTCTTAACGCTCTTATGGAATATCACTTTGCAGAATTTTTCATCTCCGCCAGGCTGGAACGCAAAGTTAGGACAGATTGGGATATCATTGTAAACTCAGGCTTTGTAGGTGTGGGTTATCGCTTTGAGTAATGATAAATTTCCTTTTTTATCCCCCTTGATTTAATTAATGTATTTAAAAATTTGTTTAACCATAAATGAGGGTATTATGAAAAAGTTTCTTTTTTATTTCGGGTTGATTTTTCTGGCAGCAGTAATGGTTTCCTGTGGTAATGATGATGACCAGGTCGCGGCAGAGGACAGGGTGCTTGGTATCTGGAATATTGACAGGCTTCTTATAGATGAAAATTTTGTTGAGCTTAATGAATGTGAAAGGCGGTCTACAATTCAATTTTTTGCTGCGGGCACTTTCAGGGATGTTGAATATGAAGGAGAAAATCCTGCATCCTGTACTTCAAGTACCCTGGAAGGGGACTGGAACAGGCTTAATACCGGTATCTACGAACTGGATTATCCGGAAATAGAGATGGTGGTGGAGGCAAATATAGTGGGTACAGAGCTCATCCTTCAATATACTGTTGAGGATGAAGATATAGGGGAGCAGGAATACGTACGTATCTATAGAAAGAACTAACCTTTTAGATAGGTGCAAAGAAAGATGATCAAAAATGAAGTTGAAAAACCTCAAAATTGATCATCTTTAGTGGAAATAGACTTTTATCCTGCAAATAGAAACATCCTTCTGTAGCAGGTAAATTATTTTATTCAGGAAAAGCGGGACTAAATGTTGTTGTACAAAAACTAATAAATAATAACATTGATAAGGGCACTTATAACAGCAACCTGAATAAATATAAATACCAGTGCAAATAAAACCTTAAGAGAAATATGAAGTCCCTTGGTAGCTTCTTTGTAGTTGTCAACAAACATATTAATAGCTTCCATAATTACTAATTGTTAGGGTTAATTATCTGAATGATATTAAGTTAAGAAGATCTTACGGCCCTGCGAAAAATATTCGTTGAAGGGGGAATTTATTAGTTGAAATGCTAAACCCCCGGAACCCCGAAGGGGGAGATAGAGATAGGTAATAAAAAATTATGGAAAACCATCACCTAAGGGTTCTCAATTAACTTTTCTTTATGTGAGACTACACTATCTTTATCTTCATTGAATTTCAATTCTTATAACCTACTTTAGAATTTTAGAGGAAAAAGTAAAGTTGGTATATAAGCCTTTTATGTGATTACTTTACAATCAACATTCCATACCATAAAGACAACATAGGTTTAGCTTTGGTAATTTATATTAGAAGAAAAAGGTATTCGCCTTCTGTTATAAGGATAATCAAACAGCAACATTAAATTTGTATCTCTATTATGTCCAAAAGCCATAATTTAGATAAAATCTTATGAGTTTGTTCCAGTCCATAAAGTATAATGTGAAACTTCAATACCTGTTGGGTATAAGCACTATAGTTATAATTTCTTCTATTTGTTTTCTTTTCGTGGGTTTTATTGGATATCATGTAGTAGCCCTAATCCTGCTTTTGGCGGTATCAATTCTCGCGATGTTCCTGGATATTTATCCTATAATTATTGTAGCCATTTTAAGCGCGCTTATCTGGAACTTTGTTTTTATACAACCCCAGGCAACCCTCAGTATAAATAATCCCCAGGACGCCCTTCTTTTCTTAATGTACTTTGTTATTGCTGTAATGAATGCTGTATTTACATCTAAAATTAGAAAAGCGGAAGGTTTAGCACAACAGAGAAAGGAAAAAGAAAATACCTTGCAGCTGTACAATACCTTACTAAACTCTCTTTCTCATGAACTCAAGACACCTATTTCTACGATTATAGGTGCAGTAGATACCCTTAAAATCAATTCAGCTAAATTAACTGAAGAAAATCGCAAAGAGCTTATTTCAGAGATCGACCTGGCGGGAAGCAGGTTACACCGGCAAGTAAATAACCTATTGAATATGAGCAGGCTTGAATCTGAATTTTTTAAGCTGCAATTGGATTGGTATGATATCAATGAGATCATTTATTCTGTAATTGAGAATAATCTTCCGGATGCATCTGCTCACAAGATTATATTTGGAGAAAATGAGAATTTTCATTTATATAAAGTAGATGGCCCTCTCATAGAGCAAATTTTGCATAATATCCTGCACAACGCACTACAATACACACCGCCGGGGACAGAGATTTCAATAAAGGTAAGGCCGGGAGAAAAGGGATTTGAAATTCAAATAAAAGATGACGGTAGTGGTTTTCCGCCAGATAAAGTGAATCTTGTATTTGATAAATTCTACAGGCTTCCTAACACCGCAACCGGGGGGACCGGCCTGGGACTTTCAATTGCCAAAGGTTTTGTCAAAGCACATAATGGAAATATAAGCCTTGAGAATATTCCCTCAGGCGGGGCTAAATTCACGATATTTATACCGGCTGAAAGTACCTCATTAATTAAGGAAGAAAATGAATAAAGCAGAAATCCTCATTATTGATGATGAGCCACAAATAAGAAAGTTGTTAAAAATCGTGCTGGAAAGTAATGATTATAAGGTGGTGCAGGCTGCTACCGGAAATGAAGGTATTCATCTTGCAGCCAATCATTCTCCTGAATTAATACTCCTGGATCTGGGCCTGCCGGATTTGAGTGGCCACGAAGTTCTTCTTGAGTTAAGATCCTGGTTTGAAAAATCCATCATAATCCTATCGGTTCAGGATTCAGAGGAGGATATAATTAAGGCTCTCGATAATGGAGCGACAGATTACCTTAATAAACCCTTTCGCACAGGAGAACTTCTGGCTCGCATACGCTCCTCGATCCGCATCACTCAAGACAACGAAATAAAACCGGTAATAGAAGCTGGAGATATTAAAATTGATCTTACTTCCAGACTGGTCACCCTTAATGAGGATGTCGTAAAGCTTACTTCCACAGAATATAATTTACTTATCCTGTTTGCAAAAAATCAGGGAAAAATTCTCACCCATCAATTTATTTTAAAAAATATTTGGGGACAGGCCTCCCAGAATGAAACGCAATATCTACGTGTTTTCATTGCTCAACTTAGAAAAAAAATGGAAAAAAATCCTAATTCTCCCAAACATTTTATAACTGCAAGTGGGGTAGGATACAGGTTTGAGTAAGTCTTTATAAAATCTTTATATTCCTCCTGTAATCTTTATACTATACTTATACATTCCCCACTAACTTTGCCTTCTATTACCAAAAAGCCTTAATAAGGTGGTTTGTCTCTGCTATTTAAATGCCCACAGAACAACAGCAATCGAAAATACTATGCTGGAAGAAAATTATCTTTTAGACCTTTTCAACAACTATCCTTTTTTTTCTGCTAAATGCCCAGATTAAATTATAAGGTCATAATACATATTATGGGTTTGCTCTTATTTTGCAATGGGAGTTTTATGCTATTTGCAGCTTTAATAAGTTGGTATTATGAGGATGGGGTAACAATGCAAATTTCTGCTGCTGCTTTCATCACTGTCTTTACGGGAATTATACTAATGTTCTTCACCCGCAATTCCCAGAGGGAGCTCAAGAAAAGGGAGGGATATATTATAGTAACCTTTGGATGGATCATAATGGCTTTGAGTGGAACTCTGCCTTATGTAATTAGTGGAGCGATTCCAACTTTTACAAATTCCTTTTTTGAAACCATGTCCGGCTATACTACGACCGGTGCGTCTATATTAAATGATATCGAAGCAATTCCCAAAGGTCTTCTTTTTTGGAGAAGTCTCACCCACTGGATAGGTGGAATGGGAATTATTGTACTGGCTATAGCTATTTTACCCTTACTGGGAATTGGGGGAATGCAATTATTTTCTGCTGAATCACCTGGTCCTAATGCAGATAAACTAAAACCAAGAATCACTGATACAGCAAAGCGATTATGGCTTATTTACGTAGGCTTCACTTTTGCTGAAACCCTTCTGCTATGGGTGGCCGGCATGGGCTTATTTGATGCCGCAAATCACGCTATGAGTACCATGGCAACCGGAGGTTTTTCGACTAAGAACATTAGTGCTGCGTATTGGAACGACAATCCGGTGATCCAATATATAATTATCGTTTTTATGTTCCTGGCAGGTACTAATTTTGTCATGAGTTACTTTGCTTTTAAAGGAAGGATACAGAAAATCCTTTATGATGATGAATTTAGATGGTATTCCGGTTTAGTTATCCTTTTCACCATTATTGCGGCTGTGGTAATCTATTTTCAGGCAGATGTAAGTCTTTCTTCCATTGATCATCCCCAGGTGTGGGGAGCGGCGGAGAGTTCCTTCCGGCATTCCCTTTTCCAGGTCCTTGCCATTATTACAACAACCGGTTTTGTTACTGCAGATTATACATTATGGACCCCTTTTCTCACCATTTTTTTCTTCGGAATGTTCTTCCTTGGGGGTTCTGCAGGATCCACTTCAGGGGGAGTGAAAGTGATGCGGCATATGATAATGATCAAGAACGGGGTGATGGAATTTAAACGCACCCTTCATCCAAACGCAATCCTCCCGGTAAGATTTAACGGTAAAGCAGTTAGGAATGAAATCGTATTCAACATATTAGGATTTTTCATTTTATATATGCTGTTCTTTATAATTGGTGCCATAGTACTAGCTTCCCTGGGACTGGATTTTCCTACCGCCATAGGTGGGGCTGCGACTTCTCTGGGCAATATAGGACCTGCCTTTGGAGATCTGGGACCGGTAAACAATTTCGATAGGCTTCCTACTCTGGGAAAATGGTGGTGTACCTTCCTTATGCTTATTGGGAGACTGGAGTTATTTACAGTTCTTATTCTTTTTACGCCCTTCTTCTGGCGTAACCGATAAGGCTAAAAAAGAATTATGGTTGTCGTATTGTGACGTATGGTGGTCATATTTTAAAGATGTGAGCCCATATCTAACTTCAGCCGTCTTTAACTAATAGATGCACAATTACGAGAGATTACCAGGGGTTTTAACCCAAATAAAAAAGCCGACTCGTTAAAGTCGGCTTTTTCTTGTTGTGCGGGCGAGAGGACTCGAACCTCCACACCTTGCGGCACTAGATCCTAAGTCTAGCGTGTCTACCAATTCCACCACGCCCGCATTTTAATTTTACAACACTTAGGACTCATTGTAAAACTGCTTACCTGGGTAAGCGGCTGCAAATATACAATCATTTTTCAATTTTCAAATAACGTAGGGGAAATTATTTCAAAATTTTTACTTTTTTTGAAAGCTTGATCATTTGATTAAAACTTGCAAAAATTCCAAGCACCAAGCACCAAATTCCAAATTCCAAATTCCAAGCACCAAGCACCAAGCACCAACAACCAAATTCCAATCATGAATTTATTTTTTCCAAAAGCTTGCAACCACAACCCATTCAATTCTCAATACTCACTTCTCACTACTAAATTCTAAATACTCCCTTCTCATTTTCTTACCTTTACCTTAAATCAAAATTTAAAGAATGAGTGACATAAAGAAATACGTAGAGGAACATAAGGACAGATTCATACAGGAACTGGTTGAATTATTGAAAATTCCAAGCATAAGTGCCGATTCTGCTTATAAGCAGGATGTTCTAAAAACAGCCGACGCCGTCAAAGTAAGACTTGAGGAAGCCGGTTGTGATCATACAGAGATATGTGAAACTCCGGGCTATCCTATAGTGTATGGCGAGAAGATCATCGATAAAAACCTTCCTACGGTTTTGGTCTATGGACACTATGACGTCCAGCCACCGGATCCTTTGGATCTATGGAACAGCCCACCATTTGAGCCGGTTATCAAAGAGACAAAACTGCATCCTGAAGGTGCTATCTTCGCTCGTGGAGCCTGTGATGATAAGGGCCAGATGTACATGCACGTGAAGGCATTGGAATATATGACCCGGAATAATGATTTGCCCTGCAACGTAAAGTTTATGATTGAAGGGGAAGAGGAAGTGGGAAGTGAGAATCTGGGCTGGTTTATTGAGCGCAATCAGGAAAAACTTGCAAATGATGTTATCCTTATTAGCGATACCGGGATGATCTCCAAAGATGTACCCTCTGTGACCACAGGTTTACGTGGACTCAGTTATATGGAAGTTGAGGTTACAGGACCTAACCGCGATCTCCACAGCGGGCTTTACGGGGGAGCTGTTGCAAACCCTATCAATATTCTTTCGAAAATGATCGCTTCCCTTCAAAATGAGAATAACCACATTACCATTCCCGGTTTCTATGACAGGGTAGAAGAGCTTACAGATGAGGAAAGGGAGAAAATGGCAGAAGCTCCGTTTGATCTGGAAGAATATAAAGAAAAACTCGATATAGGCGACGTGCATGGGGAAAAGGGTTATTCAACCCTGGAAAGAGCTTCTATAAGGCCTACCCTGGACGTAAACGGAATTTGGGGCGGATACACTGGAGAAGGAGCCAAGACCGTACTGCCTTCAAAAGCCTATGCGAAGATCTCAATGAGACTGGTGCCAAATCAGGATTGGAAAGAGATAAGTGAACTATTTAAAAAACATTTCGAGAGTATTGCTCCAAAAAGTGTGAAGGTAAAAGTGAATACCCACCACGGCGGACAAGGCTATGTGACACCCATTGATACCCTGGAGTACCAGGCTGCCAATGATGCTTATGCCGAGGCTTTTGGAAAAGATCCTATTCCACAGCGAAGCGGGGGAAGTATTCCCATAGTTTCATTATTTGAAAAGGAATTGAAGAGTAAGACCATCCTTATGGGCTTCGGCTTGGACACAGATGCCATCCACTCTCCAAACGAACATTTTGGGGTATGGAATTACCTGAAAGGAATTGAGACTATTCCTTTGTTCTTTAAACATTTTACGAAATTGAAGAAGGAAGAATAA
>DATHWA010000184.1:0-10980 GCA_035461025.1 Gillisia sp.
TCCAAGCGTTCCAAATACCCTGATCCCTGAAAACTGCTTTTCCGGATCACTCATTTGGAAAAATGAAATGGAGTTGACAAGGGCCAGGGTAGGCATATAAATGATCATATATCCAAGTACATATGGATAAAAGGTAGCAAAATCCTCACTTTGGTACATCATATATAATAAAGCCGCGCCTGCCAGATGAAGGAAGCCAAGGATCCTTTCAGCATTAAAAAACCTGTCGGCAATAAGACCAATGATAAAGGGAGCTATGATAGCTCCCCAGGATTGTGTAGAAAATGCCATGGCAGTTTGACCTCCAGTGGCTTCTAAATTGTTTCCAAGAAAAGTTCCTAATGTTACAAACCAGCCACCCCATATAAAGAATTCGAGGAACATCATGGTGGATAATTGAAAGCGTACTATATTTTTCATAGGGGTAATCTTCTCTATTGTTGATTTAATTTTTTTCCCTCTTCTATTAAAAGGTCTTTTGTTGCCAGAATTCCTTCTTCAGCAGAAAGTGTCTGCCCTTCAAATTCCACCCCAATAAATCCGGTATAACCCGCATCTTTTATGATTTGAAGCATCCTGCCAAAATCTATGCTTGTCTCCTGCCCGTTCTCATCAAACTCATAAGATTTCGCACTTACTGCCTTTGCGTGTGGCATCATTTCTTCCACTCCCTCATATTTAGGATATTCTTCTATGCAAGCTGCTTCCCAACGTTCGCCGCCTTCACGCTTCAGGCAAAAATTCCCAAAATCCGGCAGGGTACCGCAGTTTTCCATATTTACACCTTGTATAACTTCTACCAGCAATGCGGCATTGGAAGAAAGATATCCGTGATTTTCTACAAGCACATTTACATTCTTACCAGCAGCGTATTCAGACAGTTTAGTTAAGCCATCAATAGAAGCAGCTTTCCATTCGTCCGGGTTATCGGTTCCAAACAAATTAACCCTTATAGATTCTGCTCCAAGAAATTGTGCAGCGTCCACCCATTTTTTATGATTTTCTACTGCCTGGTTTCTTTCTTTCTCATTTGGAGTAGCAAGGTCACCCTCCCCATCTATCATAATAAGGACATTTTCCACATTATATCTTTCGCTTCTGCTTTTTAATGTATCTAGTAGAGTTTGTAAGGCTTCCGGGGAATTACCGGCTTCTTCTAACCAGGGGTTAAACATCCCACTAACATATTCAATTCCTTCAAATCCCATTTCGTTTGCCTTTTCAGCAAAATCCAGAGGATCCATTTCACCTTCAAAAACAGGTTTACTTAATGACCACTGGGCCAGGGAAAGTTTGAAAAACAGATCGTCATTTCCATTTTCTGAAGGTTGTTCTGCGATAGCTTCAGTGTCCTTTTTTTCTTCGTTCTTACAGGATGAAACTCCCAGTGCAAGAAAAAAACTGAATAGCAATGAAGGTAAAAGTTTTGTTAAATTTTGGCTCATGTTTATTGGTTAAAAGGTTAATTTAAAATTAAAATTTTGTTGCAGTTTTTAGAATCTTAAATGTAGACTTTTTTTTAAACCTGTAAAATACTAAACAATATTTGATATATTTGACTTTACACGTTAACCCAAATACTAAACTAATAACCGGATTGTGAGTAAAATTTATGAAAATGACACCTATGACGCTATTGTTGTGGGAACAGGAATTAGTGGCGGCTGGGCCGCTAAGGAATTATGTGAAAAAGGATTTAAAACTTTGGTGCTTGAAAGAGGACGCATGGTGAAGCACGTTGAAGATTATCCCACAATGAACGATGATCCCTGGGATTACAAATTTAAAGGCCAGGTACCACGGGAGGAGGCTAAAAGACAGGAGAAGCAGGCCCGGACAGGGTATACGGTCAATGAAGCAAGCAAACATTGGTTTGTAGATGATGTTAAGCATCCATATAATGAAGTAAAAAGATTTGACTGGATGCGTGGATATCACGTTGGAGGAAGATCAATAATGTGGGGAAGGCATAGTTACCGCTTAAGTGATCTTGATTTTACGGCAAACCAAAAAGAAGGTATTGCAGTAGACTGGCCAATACGTTATAAGGATATTGCACCATGGTATGACTATGTGGAATCTTATATAGGAATAAGTGGGGAAAATCTTGGTTTAAGCCAATTGCCGGATGGTAAATTTCTTCCACCAATGGAACTTAATTGCGTAGAGGACCACCTTAGAAAGAATATGGCAGAGAATTTTGAGGGACGGGTACTTACAGCAGGACGTGTTGCTCATATAACAGGAGATAAAACCTTTGAAGGCCGGGCTCCCTGTCAATACAGGAACAGATGTATTAGAGGGTGTCCCTATGGAGCATATTTTAGCAGTAATGCTTCAACGTTACCTGCAGCAGAACGTACCGGAAACATGACCCTTAGACCCAATTCTATTGTACATGAGGTGATCTATGATGCTGATACGAAAAGAGCTACGGGTGTGAAAATATTTGATGCTGAAACAAAAGAAGCAATAGAGTATAAAGCTAATGTGATTTTCCTTTGTGCCTCTGCAATTGCCTCTACAAGTATTCTTATGCAATCTAAATCGGACAGATTCCCGGATGGGATGGGTAACGATAGTGGGGAACTTGGCCATAATGTGATGGACCATCACTTTAAGGCCGGTGCATCTGGAAAGTATGAAGGATTTGAGGACATGTATTATAAAGGCCGAAAGCCTAACGGGATCTATTTACCCCGTTTCAGAAATATAAATGGCAGTGATAACCTTGGCTTTACCCGTGGTTATGGATACCAGGGAGGTGCCAGCCGTGGAGACTGGGCAGCCGGTATAGCAGAGGCAGGATATGGGAAGGAGCTTAAAGAAGCGATCGTAACACCAGGTGGATGGAACATGGGTCTTATGGGCTTTGGAGAGACACTTCCTTATCATGAAAACAAAATGACTTTGGATTATGACAAGCTTGATGAATGGGGATTACCTACCGTAACCTTTGATGCAGAGTTTAAGGAAAATGAGCTTAATATGCGTAAGGATATGGTGGAACAGGCAGTAGCCATGCTGGAAAAAGCCGGCTTTAAAGATGTAAATGGATATGACGATATAGGTGCTCCGGGTCTTGGAATCCACGAAATGGGTACTGCGAGAATGGGGAGAGATCGTAAAACCTCTGTTCTTAACGGCAATAACCAGGTTCACGACGTGCCAAATGTTTATGTAACAGATGGTTCTTTTATGACCTCCGCAGCTTGCCAGAATCCATCATTGACCTATATGGCTATGACCGCAAGGGCGGTAGACCATGCTTCAAAGAATTTTAAAAAGTCCAACGATTAATACTTGATTATGAATAGAAGACAAGCATTAAAAAATATAGGATTGGGTGCAGGGATTATGGTTGTGGGTCCTACGACTTTAAGCCTGCTCCAAAGTTGTAAAAATGATCCGAAATCTAGCTGGGAACCCGTTTTTTTATCGGCTGCCAATGGTTATGCATTAAAGCAAATACTGGATGTTATTCTTCCTACTACAGATACCCCGGGTGCTAACGATCTAAATCTTGCCAGCTTTATAGATTCGTATATGGATGAAGTGGCGAGTGAGGAAAGAAGATCAAATTTCAACAGGAGTGCCGATGCCTTTGCCGCAGCTTTCAAAAATCAGTTTGATAAGGAGCCGGAAAAAGGAGATGAAGAAGAATATCGCCAGATAGTAGATAAATATTTAAGAGCCACCCCGGAGCAAAGAGAAGATTATGTTCGTCGTAATACAGAAACTCAGGATCCTTTAGATAAAGATCCCGAAGATACCATGGACCATGAATCTGGAGCTTATTCTTACTTAAGCGATGTTAGGGATATGGGTATCTGGGCGTGGAAGACCAGTGAGGAAATTGGAGAAAATGTACTTTGGTATGATCCGGTCCCCGGTGTTTATATCCCTTGTGGTCCTGTTGCAGAATTAGGCAATGGGAAGGCAATGTCGTTATAGAATAGTTATATTACCATTTATAAAGGGCTCTGAAAAGGAGCCCTTTTTGTTTTTTGATCACTTTGTTAGATTAAAAAGGACAATCCAAAAATTTTTATTGGCTGGCGGTCCTGGCAATTTTAGATAATTTGGGGTTGCATTAGGGCGTAATTCTACGTGATGCCCCTTCGGGGCTTTACTGGGAACAACAAGCCTGATAGATCCACCAAAAAAACGGATTAGACAAAATTATTTGATCGGAATATAAATGTCTGCTCTCCAAAATCTGGAATCTCCTCCAAGTTCCGGATTCTCCTGAAAAATTTCAAGTGGTGTGTTATTTAACTCATAATCATTTTTTTGCGCGTAATCCATGATTCGTAGCCAGGCAAGGTGAGAATACATATAATTTCCATTGTAGATGGCGTGAATAGAGTTTTGGGATGGAAATTCTTTGATATAAATTTCTGGTACAGGGCTTGAAACTTCCCCGGGAACGAAGGGAAAACAAAACTCGTAGTTAATCCTGTTGGCTTTTTTATCCCAGTCCTTAACCTGGATCCTTGGTTTTCCCGCCATCTCCAATTCATTTTCCTTAAAAAAAGCAGCAAGACTGCCAATGTTTTGCATCATATCACCTGCTTTCCGGTCAATGTCATTTTCAAGGGAAATACAGGCGCAGGTCGCGGCGGGAGAGTTTTCTGTTCCGGTAATTTCAACCTTGTACTGCTCTGCATCTAGTTCCAGGGCCAATTTAAATCGCTGTACTTCTTTGGAAAGAATCTTTTGGATTTTATTGGTTCCGGTTAGCATTTGCAGTCTGGAAAGGAATCTGTTTTCCTGGTTTACAGAAACGCTTACCCTGCTAAGGGAGTCATTTTCTTCCATTATGTGCCAGTTCAAATCAATATCAGTCTCACCTATAATTGCAGTTTGATCAATTCTGTCATAAGGGGTGCGGTCAGTTTCGGTAATATTCTGGAGGTCTTTATAATCATACACCAATATTTTCTGGTATACCTCTCCAGGTACCTGGTAAGCCCTAAAACTAATGGAATAATCGTAATTTTTAATACCAAAATACCATACTCCTGCAAGAAGTAGCAGAAGCAAAAAAATGCGGACCAAAATTGTTTTAGACATGAAGTGGGGGAGGAAAAAATTATAGATTTAAAGGTTGTAGTTCAAGGTCTTTAACCACGAAGGCACCCAGGTTTAATCCCTGTGTTAATCCTTCCTCTATGGCACTCCTGTAGTGTATCCCGCCATATAATCTACTTAAAGCTGCTTCATTTGCCGCCTGATGGAAGGAACTGAATGATCTAACAGGTAACCCGTATTGTACTTCAGTATCATCATCATAGGAAAAATTATCTCCAAATAATTGAGTAAGAACGGTCGCAGCGGCGCCGGAAACTACTGAATGACCACTGGGATATTCCGGAAATGGGGGTGTTTGCAATACCGGGGTCCAGTTTTCATCAACAATACTGTTTATTAGGGTTTCCGGTCTAATAAGTTCACTTTTATACTTTTCTTCCCAGCAGCTAATAAAAGCATCGGCAATTGCCAGGGAAGTCGCTGCATACGCATACACAGTTTTGTCAAAATCCAGATTTTTCTTTTTACTGGCTATTTTTGTAATGCCCATCCAATGGCCCCCCGGGGTAATTTTTTTGGTAGCAAACATCAAATGTCCCCGCTGGGTTGAAACATAAGGATTACAATCCCAAAATCTTGCTATTTGGATTTCTTCACTTTCATCTCCCAAAATATCCAGAGTGTCCCGAATGGAGTAAACTTCCATAAGCTCCTCCCTGAATTTCGATTTCTCTTCCAGAGAAAATTCCGGCGGGGGATTGGGTTTAAACTGCGAGGCAGAATCCAAAGTGAAAGTCCTTATTTTTGCCCAGTGAGGCTCTATCCCGTCCATGTAAAGCGGTGGGGTTGGTTGCCAGCGGTGTGGCTCATCTGAATAGACAGAGAATTTGGGCATTGTCCTTGTCTCTTTGTAATTGTCCTTATTTTTCCAATTTGCAACATGAGTTGCAACCTGTAAACCATAATTTTTCGAATTCTCGAACTCCTCCTTATTCCGTTCCTCCCAGGAAGTATAAAGGCTATCGCGGTAAGTAAGCATCTCATTTTCAGAAAATATAAGCTGCTTTCCAATTTCAATTTTAGCGATAAGGGCAGCAAGCTGGAAGTTTATATTGGCTGTGGTATCGGGTTCAGGAACCGGAGGAAAATCTTTATAGGTGTGGGAAAAGGATCTAAGCTCTTTATTTCCTTTTACAAGGACCTCATAAGCAGCAATATTGGAGTAAGCATAGATCCTGCTGGCAACCGGCGGTGAGAATATATCGTGTACCATGATATTTGTCAACCGGTCCATCGCATTGTGATAATCATTGGCAGTAATTTCAATAGGGGTACTCTCCCTGTTACAACTCCCAAGGAATAATGCAATTATAAAAACACCCAATATCTTCTTCATTTTATTCAGCAAGTTTATAGAATTGCGGCTTGTCATTATTAATGGTAATCATTAAATACTTTTCTTCCTTAATCCTTATGATCGCCATTTCTCTCACGCTTTTTTGAGTGAGATTAAGCCCCATTTGGTCTCCTTCAATTATCTCCCCGGCAGAGGTGATCATATTTCCCGCCAGACTGCTGAAGTTCCCGTGATATGGGGAAACTCCAAAATAATTTCCTGCAACCAGCACTTCCGGTTTTCCGTCACTATTGAAATCCTCAATTAAAAAGGAAGTAATAGGCGCTACCTGAAGCGGCGCTTCAAACTCCTTAAATGTAAATGTTCCGCCGGAATTTAGCAAATATCCGGAAGCTAATGTTTCAACGGTTAAAAGGGTGGCATTATCAAGTTGTTCCTTTTCAAAGATTTCTTCAATGGCCTTCCCGGCAAAATCCCTGTAGGCAGGGAATTTTTTTCTTAAATATGACAACTGGCTCACCAGTTCATCAAGTCCGGCCACAGGATAATATTTTCCGTTTTTCGCATAGGCCACAATTGTCTCGGTGCTGCCATTCCCATCAAAATCTCCATAGTACATCCTCAATGGCTCCTGGGCGGTGGCGGTAAATTTTGTATTAAGGCCCCAGTTCCCCACCAGATAATCCATCTCACCGTCTCCATTAATATCAAATGGGATGATGCTTTGCCAAAGACCGTTTAGTGAAGAACCTATATATTGCGAAGTCCTGTCTTTAAAAACCCCATTTTCATTTCTGAAAAACCGCGGTCCCATCCATTCTCCCACAACTATTAGATCTATGTGGCCATCACCATCAAAATCTGTCCAAACTGCATCGGTCACCATACCCACGTTCTTTAGATCCTGATTTTCGATTAAACTGAAAGCCCCCTTATTATTCTTCAAGATATAAGAAGAGGGAATTTTTCCGAAGTCATTGGATACAGCCCCGCCACCTACAAAAAGGTCCGGATACCCATCACCGTCATAATCATAAGCTTTGACAACAGATCCATTTTCAAAATAGGAGGGAAGGTTTTTTTTGCTGAAGGTGTTGCCGTCATTTTCATAATACCGGTCCAAAAGTGCCTTGCTCTCGCCATAGAATTCCCCGCCGCCTGAAACCACGAAAAGATCAGGTTTTCCATTCTTGCTTAAATCTTCTGCTATGGCTGAAATATCTTCGGTTATAGAATCATTAAGAATATCACTGAATTTTTGTTCCGTAAATCCTTCAGAATCCTGAAAATAAATTCTGGAAGGATTCAGTTTGGAACCTCCGAAAAAGATATCGTCCCTGCCATCCCCGTTAAAATCGGCAACTACAGAAGCCGGACCCCTGTCTGATATCTTGTAGGGAATAAGTTTTTGCCGATTAAAATCCACATAATTGTTCTCCTTATGAATATAATCCATTCCCGGGATGGAGTCAACTTTTGTGAATATAGGCTTCGGTTTAGGAAAGACCTTTTCATAATCTACTTTCTCCCTGTTATTTCCCGGCGTAAGGCTAAGAGTTTGATTAAGCTCCACATCATATAACCTTTCCGCAGTATTATCAGGCCAGATAACGAGCAGGGAATCTGCCTTTTGGAGATCGCCATAACCAAAATGTATAATAGGTTCTGAAGAGGACTGGAAACCCCTGGCAGTATATAATTGTTTAACCTGAATTTTCCCATCCTGATAAGAGATCACCTTGGAACCTATCCCGAAGGTATTGGGAGTAGTAAAATTCATCTTAATTTTCAAGTAGGAAGAATTCTCTGCGGAAGAATTCACATACAAGGTTGCAGGATGGTTAATATTATTGGTCACAATATCTATATCTCCATCGTTGTCAAGATCTCCCCACGCAGCACCTGTAGAAATAATTGAATCCCTGCTTATCCATTTTCCGGATTGATCGCTGAACTTAAGATTTTCTGTTCCGCTAAGGATGTAATTATGAACCTTGCCAGATGGCATCATATCCAGTGCTTTTTGATCTACAAGCTTAGTGGTAGTTATCTTTTGCTGTATTTGTTCATTGGAGACATATTTTATATAATCCAGGTCATTAGGCCTTCGGGGGATCCCGGTGGCGATAAAAACATCCTGATTGCCGTCCATATCTAAATCTACGAATAATGGGCTCCAGCTCCAGTCTGTTGCAGCCAATCCGCTGTACAATCCCATTTCCTGAAAATACTCCCCACTCCTGTTTATTTGAAGCATATTACGGGTATACTGCTGGTGGTAGTTTAGCCTGTTGATCTTCATATTGTGCAGGTCCAGGGGATCATCTCCCATGGAGGCTTTAAGAACTTTTTCATCCTCCGGGAGCATATCCAGGGTAAGAATATCAAGATAGCCGTCGTGATTTACATCTGCCACATCGCTGCCCATGGAGAACCTGCTCACGTGACTGAACTTTTCTTTCAGAACTTCAGTAAAAGTACCGTCTCCGTTATTAAGATAATAGTAATCATCTTCGTGAAAATCGTTGCTAACATAAATATCTGTATAACCGTTATTGTTGAAATCGGCTGTTGCGAGCCCAAGTCCGTAACCGTTGGCACCGCCATATATCCCGGCTGCTTCACTTACATCTACAAATTTCCCATTATCATTGCGAAAAAGTTTATCGCCACTTTCGGCCGTGCGGTTATTTCTTATTTCCGCAGGGCCATAGGTGTTTACCGTATGTACTGCGTGGTTAAGTAAATACATATCCAGGTCCCCGTCATTGTCGTAATCAAAGAAGGCGGCAGTAGATGAGTAGTTTTGAATGTCCAGGCCATATTTCTCTCCTTCTTCTGTAAAAGTATTGTCGCCATTATTTATGAAAAGCTCATTTTTCCCCCGCAGGCCATTGATGCCAACCACCGCGCAAACATAGATATCCAGGTAACCATCTCCATTAACATCTGCCATCGTCACCCCGGTATTCCAGCTGGAACTTCCTGCCACGCCTGCAGATTCGGTTATATCCTCAAACTGCATATTCCCTTTGTTGAGGAAGAGCTTATTAGGGACCTGGTTGCCTGTAAGGTAAATGTCCGGAAGGCCATCATTATTGATATCTCCAATGGCTACACCGCCACCGTTATAGAAATATAAATAATCCAGGATGTTCAAAGCATCTGTTTCAGTTAGGGTATTAATGAAATTTAAACCAGAACTTTCTGCATCCGGGGTTTGGAAAAGAAATTCCTCTTTTGGATCATTTTTACAACCTGCGAGTACTAATAACACTGCGGCTAAAAAAGGGAGCCATGAAGTACGGTTATAGGTTTTCACTTCCACCATTAGTTCAATTTGTATATTTCCGGTTGTTCATTATTTAACCCTAGAATTAGAAATTTTTCTCCCTGCTTGTTGGTGATTAAATTGAGTGCCCTAACCTGGCCTTTTAATAACAAACCTGTTTCTTTTGGATTCATAACCTTGTAAGAGCCGTTTTTGTTCCTTGTAAGAATAACACCCTGATTAGCGTCCAGGCGTGTAAACTGAGGTTTTAAATGATGATTGTTTCCTGCCAGAACAAGGTTTTTGCTCCCGTCTTCGACTTCAAGGATTTCAATTGCATGAATGCTTGACAACTGCGCCCGCGCCGGAAGTTCTTCAATGCTAAAAGTACCATCTCCATTATTTATTGCTACTACACTTTTAAAAGTGGAAATGTTCTTTACTATTGAATTTTCAAGGATTTCTTCTGAAAAAAGTTCATCAATAGATCTTCGGGCATATTCAGAAAATTTTAAATTCTGTTTTTTAATGGAAGAAATTTGGCCTGCAAGCTCTCTTCTTAAATGCACGGGAACATCTTTACCTTTGATGGGGCGGGTAAATATTTGTTCAATAGTACCATTATTGTCAAAATCATTGATAAAGGCTTTCACGGGACCTTCCGGAGAGACATTATAGAAGGAATTGGTTCCCCTGTTTCCCAGAATAAGGTCGTTATGGCCGTTGCCGTTAAGATCTGTAGCTGCTACCGCGGTCCAGGCGCCTGTTAATTCATCGAGGTTGGTATCCCAGGGCAATAAACCCTGAGGAGTCGATCTAAAAATTTTAGGGGCCATCCATTCTCCTGCCAATACAAGATCTTTCATTCCATCCCCATCCATATCTTCCCAAATAGCTGAAGTGACCATTCCAATACCCTTTAATTCAAAGGCTTTGGACTCTGTAACGTCTTTAAAATTGCCCTGGCCGTCGTTTTCAAGCAGCTGGTGAGTTGGATCAATTCCATATATGCCCGGCACGCTACGGCTCCCAATGAATAGATCCAGATCCCCATCGCCGTCAAAATCGTGTGCTACTATTACTGCGGCATTATGTCCTGTAGAAGGAATGTTGAAAAGAGATCTTGTGAAAATTCCATTCCCCTGGTTTTCATACAAACGGGGTTGGTAAAGGGACTTATCTGCATTTACATTATTTCCCCCGGAAACTAAGATGTGATCTTTATTCCCCTTTCCGGTAACATCTGCAATGATTGCATCTGTGTCTTCAAATTCTGCATCAGACGCGAAAGACGAATTTTTTACTTCTGTAAATTTCC
>DATHWA010000185.1:0-1875 GCA_035461025.1 Gillisia sp.
TAAAATGGAAAGCCTGTACTCCCGTACTTATGATCCCGAAACAGAAATTACTGTAACCAACGGTGCTACCCAGGCAATTAATGCAGCCATTACTGCTTTTGTTGGGAAGGAAGATGAGGTCATTGTGCTTAAACCTGCTTATGACAGCTATGAACCAACCATTAAATTAAATGGAGGTGTTCCGGTTCTTATTCAGTTAAAGGGGAAAGATTATAAAGTGGATTGGAAAGAGGTAGAAGAAAAGATTAATTCCAGGACCAGAATGATGATCATTAACACGCCTCACAATCCTACAGGAACTATTTTGTCCGGACAGGATATGTTAGAACTTGAAAGAATATTAAAAGGCACAAAAATTATTCTCTTAAGTGATGAGGTTTATGAGCACCTTATATTTGATGGTAATACTCACCAGAGTGCTGCTCTTTTTCCTGATCTTTCAGCCAGGGCAGTGATCTGTGCCTCATTTGGAAAAACATTCCATAATACCGGCTGGAAAACCGGTTATTGCGTGGCACCTTCAGAATTAATGGCTGAAATAAGGAAGATCCATCAGTTCCAGGTGTTTTGTATAAATCATCCTATGCAAAAAGCTTATGCTGAATATTTAAAAGATCCTGAAAATTATCTCAAACTTCCGGAGTTTTATGAAAACAAAAGAGACCAATTCCTGGAGTTGATAAAGGGTAGCAAGTTTAAAGCTATACCTTCTTCAGGAACCTATTTTCAGCTCCTGGATTATTCAGAAATTACCGATGAAAGCGACACCCATTTTGCGGAAAGGCTGGTGAAAGAGTATAAGCTCGCCACCATCCCAATTTCAGTTTTTAACATAGATAACCGGGATAATAAACAGCTAAGATTCTGTTTTGCAAAGACGGATGAAACCCTTCAAAAAGCTTCAGAAATTATTCATAGGATTTAAGATCGCGGCCACCTTTAAGCTTTTCATTGACTGCACTTCGCACAACTTCTGTGGTAATCCCGAAGAGCACGTGAGCAAGCAATTCATTAAGCTGCATTCTTACAGGGATATCTGTAGGTTTTGGCTCAAGACCGAGGATAGGTAAGGAAGTCTCATGAGTAGAGAACCAGGTGGAGGCACCCAGGATCACCCCATCGCTAATATTATATGCATCTTTATCTTTCTTCCCATAGCCATAAGCAGCTCCAACACTGGCGCCAAAAGGAAAACTTACCAGCTGCTCTGCAAGGGCTTCATTTTGTACGCTTATAGGACTTCCCGTTAATTTGGTTGAAAGATCATCTACTAATTTTATCTGGGCACTTCGCTGCTCAACTTTACGTACAGGAAGGAATTCCTCTACAAGACTTTTCACTGCAGTTCCAACCAGCCCACCAATAACCCCGGCAATTAATCCTCGTGCGGTACTGGAAGCAAAGGACTCTTTATTAAAAAAATTATTAGGTTTCATAATATTAAATTTTGATTAAAGCTATTTATATTCCTTTTTCGCACCAACCATTTAACAAGTATTTAGGAGGCAAACTTATATTTTTTATAAATTTGAGTATGAAAGAAAATTTAAATGTTGCTGTGATCCAGATGGACCTTGCCTGGGAAAATATTCAAAAAAATCTGGAGATCTTTTCTGAAAGAATTGACGCTATCCGGGAAACGGTGGACCTTATAATTCTCCCGGAAATGTTTACCACCGGGTTCTCAATGAATGCTGAACCATTAGCTGAAGAAAATGAAGGAGCAGCATTTAAGTGGATGAAGAATATTGCCACTGAACGTGATTCCGCAATTACCGGAAGCGTAATTGTAAAGGAGGACGGGAATTATTATAATCGGCTATATTTTATTTTTCCAAATGGTGATTACAAGACCTATGATAAAAAACATACGTT
>DATHWA010000186.1:0-7605 GCA_035461025.1 Gillisia sp.
AATTCCTCAATACCTATTCCTCCACTAAGAAAGAAAGGCGTAAAAGAAGGATAATTTCTAAGGATCTCCCAGTTAAAAGCAAATCCATTGCCACCTTTGTTCTTACCCTTTGTGTCAAAGAGAAAGTAATCTACAATTCCTTCATAATCCTTCAATACATTAAAATCTATGGTTTCCAGGATGGAGAAAACTTTTATTAGCTCTATATGGTTTGGTAAGGCCAGCTTTAGCCTCCGGCAAAATTCAGGAGATTCTCCCCCGTGCAGTTGCACTGCTTTAAAATTATATTCCTCGACTTTTGCTGAAATAGAATCTAAGGTTGTATTCACAAAAACCCCGGTTTTTTTTATGTCGTCAGAAATTTCAGGAATTTGCCCAGTGAAATTTCGGGGTGATTTCTCATAAAATATGAATCCCAGATAGTCAGATTTAAGCTGTGCCACTTCCTCAATATTGTCAGGGAACTTCATTCCGCAGATCTTGATCTTCATTTGCTGCTGTTTAGATCTTCAATAAATTTCTTTGCGTGAGCTCCCGGATTGCTGGTTTTCATGAAATTCTCGCCAATTAAAAATCCGCGGTAACCATAATCCTGTAAATCCTTTATAACTTCCACGCTGCTGATTCCGCTTTCTGAAACCTTTACAAAGTCCGCAGGTATCTTTTCAGAAAGTTCTTTACTTACATCCGTGCTCACTTCGAAAGTTTTCAGGTTTCGGTTATTTACTCCAAGCATATCCACATTTGGGAGGAGTGACTTTTCCAGTTCTGCCAGGTCATGCACTTCCAGTAAAACATCAAGTTGAAGACTTTTAGCCAGGGTGGAAAATTCTTTCAACTCTTCCTGCGAAAGAATGGCCGCAATGAGAAGAATTACATCGGCACCATGAGCTTTGGCCTCCAGGATTTGATATGGATCTATAATAAATTCTTTTCTAAGGAGAGGCATATTAGCCGCTGCTCTTGCCAGAATAAGGTCATCCAGGGAACCTCCAAAATATTTGGCATCTGTTAAGACAGACATACCGCAGGCCCCTGCATTCTCGTAACCGGTTGTCACGTCCTGCACGTTGAGACTTTGGTTAATGACATCTTTGGATGGGGATCTCCTTTTATGTTCTGCAATGATTCCCGAATTACTATTCTTTAATGCTGAAGCCAGGGAGGAAGTGTTCCGTTCAAAAAGCGGATAATTTTCCAATAGCGCCGCCGGTATCAGCTGCTTTTTTAGCTGTACCTCTTTATGTTTATCGGCTACTATTTTATCTAATATGTTCATTCTGTTTTGATATAAAATTGCGTTCACTGAATTAAAGGCTCAACTCCTGTAATTTTTTTAAGACCTGCAGCGCTTTGCCGGATCGAAGTGCTTCCTGCGCCGTTTCAAATCCTTCCCGGGGAGAGCAGGAGCGGGCGGTAGCGATCGCCATTCCCGCGTTTGCACAAACAACATTGTTTTGCGGAATTGTTCCCTTACCATTTAAAATATTAAGAAAAATTTCAGCTGAGTTCTCCACAGAATTCCCTCCGCTAATTTCGGAAGCTTTCAATTCCTCTACTCCAAAATCTGACGCTTCCAGCATTCCTTCAGCATTATTGGAAATAGTTTTTGTGGGTCCCGTAAGAGAGATCTCATCATATCCATCCAGTGCGTGTAGTATGGTGAATTTTTTATCGGTATTTTGATAAAGGTAGCCATACATCCTGGCAAGTTCGAGGCTGAACACCCCAACCAGTTGTTTTTTAGGAGACGCCGGGTTCACCATAGGCCCCAGCATATTGAAAAATGTTTTCACAGCAAGGGATTTTCTTATGGGAGCAACGTTTTTCATGGCAGGATTGAAAAGGGGTGCATGCAGAATACATATTCCTGCCTGGTCAATACATTTTTCCAAAAAGGAAGGATCTGCACTAAATTTGATCCCAAGGTGTTCCATCACATTAGAGCTTCCGCTAACAGAAGAAACACCGTAATTTCCATGTTTGGCCACATTGATCCCTGCACCTGCAGTAATGAAAGAAGCCAGAGTGGAAATGTTAAAAGTGTCTTTGCCGTCACCACCTGTACCACAAAGGTCTATAGGGTCATAGGCGCTGAGGTCTATAGAAATGCAAAGGTCCAGCAGGCCATCGCGGAAGCCTTCAAGCTCCTCTATTGTGATACTGCGCATCATGTAAACAGTTAGAAAAGCCGCTATTTGGCTATGGTTGTATTCACCACCGGCAATTTGGACCAGCGCTTCCCGGGCTTCTTCCCTTGAGATCGTTTCGTGATTTATAAGTCTATTGAGTAAATGTTTCATTGAAATTTCCTTACAGGAGTTTTTTATTTAAGGATGTTTTCTACCTTTTCTTTTTTTTCTGAAGATGCTTTAGCCTCGCTATTAACCCAGTTCTGGATCATTTTTTTCCCATCGGGGGTAAGTACAGATTCCGGATGGAACTGAACCCCTCTCACATCATAATCGCGATGTCTTAAGGACATCACCTGGCCATTCTCATCATAAGAAGTTGCTTCAAGGCAATCGGGCAAATTCCTCTCTACTACCCATGAATGGTACCTGCCCACTTCAAATTCATTTTCAAGGCCTGAAAAAAGAGCTTCATCATCTACACACAATTTTATTTTATGAGCCACCCCGTGAAAAACCGAGTCTAAATTGATTAGGCTTCCGCCAAAAACCTCTCCTATTGCCTGTTGTCCAAGGCAAACTCCCAAAATACTTTTGGTAGGTGCATATTCTTTTACAATTTCTTTTAATAAACCCGCTTCAGCAGGGATGCCAGGACCCGGAGAGAGTAAGATTTTATCAAATTTCTGCACTTCTCCCAGGCTTATCTCATTGTTTCGTCTTACTGTCACCACACAATCCAATTCCTCAAGGTAGTGCACCAGGTTGTACACAAAAGAATCATAATTATCAATGACCAGGACAGAAATACCTTTTTTAGGAAGGTCTTCGTTTATATTAGTTTCTGAATTATTTTTCATATTTCAATATTTTTTCCCGGCACCGGGAATTTTCTTATATCTCTTCTGCAATTTCCAGGGCCTTTGCCAGGGCTCCCAGTTTATTATAAACCTCCTGTAATTCATCCTCTTCCTTAGAACCCGATACAATTCCGGCCCCGGCCTGATAGTGTAGATGATGATTCTTACTTACAAAGGACCTTATAATAATTGCGTGATTGAAATTGCCTTCAAAATCCATAAATCCAATAGCACCTCCATATGCACTTCTATTTACGTTTTCATATTTTTCAATAAGCGTCATTGCACTGTGTTTTGGCGCTCCGCTTAAAGTTCCTGCAGGAAAAGTACCGGCTACAACTTCCATAGTATCCACATTATCTTTCTTGGTACCGGTAACCTTGCTTACCAGGTGGATCACGTGAGAGAAAAACTGGATTTCCCTGTATTTCTCTACAGTAACATTGCTGCTGTGCCTGCTTAGGTCGTTTCTGGCGAGGTCCACTAACATAACATGTTCAGAATTCTCTTTCTCATCCCTGGAAAGTCTCTTTGCAAGTTCCGCATCTTCTTCATCATTTCCTGTTCGTTTAAAAGTGCCCGCAATAGGATGGATCTCTGCCTGCCCGTCTTTTACAACCAGCTGGGCTTCCGGAGAACTCCCGAAAATCTTGAAATTTCCGTAGTCAAAGTAAAAAAGATAAGGGGAGGGGTTTACATTTCGTAAGGCGCGATAGACATTAAATTCGTCACCTTTGAATGCCTGGGAAAACCGCCTGGACAAGACAAGCTGAAAAACATCTCCGCGCTGGCAGTGTTGTTTTCCCAGTTTTACATTCTGTTTAAATTCTTCATCTGTTAAGTTGGATTTAGGCTCATGCTGCATTTTAAAGCTGTAGCTGGCAAAATTTTTCACCTTAAGCAATTGCTCAATTTCAGCAAGCCTATTTTCTGAATTAAAATTGTGATCAAAAATATATGCTTCATTTTTAAAATGATTGATCGCAATTATGTTTTGATATACCGCGTAATAAATGTCCGGAATTTTTAGATCGCCTTCTTTACGCTTTATCTCCAGGTTTTCGAAGTATCGCACTCCATCATAGGCTATATATCCAAAAAGGCCATTATTGATAAATTTGAAGTCTGAATTCTCTGCCTGGAATTTTTTAGAAAATTCTTCTATCCTGCCTGGAATATCACTCTCCCTGGTAATGGTTTCTATATTCCTTTCTCCGTCGGGAAAAATTTCTATGAGCTGCTCATTTTCAACTTTTATAGATGCTATTGGGTTACAGCATATATAGGAAAAGCTGTTATCATTGGCGTGGTAATCACTACTCTCCAGCAGTAGACTATTGGGGTATTTATCCCGGATCTTTAAATAAATACTTACCGGGGTTATAGTATCTGCCAGTAATTTTTTATAAGAGGTTTTTAATTTATACATAGTGCTCAAATAGTTAAATAAAAAAAGGCTTGTCGTGAGACAAGCCTTTTGTATAATTTTATACTATAGCAGTGTTACTTCACGACGTTTTGACGTAAATTATTCCACCACCAGGTATGTAAATTTTGAATTTTCATTTGGTCAAATATAAACAGGTAAATCGAACTGACAAAGGATTTTCTTTGTAATAAAAAATTTTCTCTTTTTTCTTTCTGAAGATAACAAATGGTTCTGAGCAAAGTATATAAATTCTAAATAATTATATTCCTAAAAGAAAAAATTAAACACACCTTAACTCTTTCCATTGGCCTATTAGTATTAACGTGTTACGGTTCCGCTTTCCTCGTACAACATTAATCCTGGAATAGTTATTTGAAATATTAAGGAACAGGGAGTGGAAAATTGTAAGCTTTCTATTATATTTACCCATTCTTTTTTCAGTTTAACCAATAATTAAAATATGAAAAATCTTACGCAGGAACAGTGGAAGGAAAGCCTTGAAAAAGATGATAATGCAGAAATCCTTGATGTAAGGACAGAGGAAGAATTTATAGAAGGATTTATTCCGGAGGCAAAAAATATCGATATTTATAAGGGGCAGGGATTCATTGATGAAATAAACAACCTGGATAAATCAAAAAATTATTATGTCTACTGCAGGAGTGGTGCACGAAGTGCTCAGGCTTGTGCTCTTATGAACCAGCAGGGAATTGAAAATGCTTATAATCTAATGGGCGGGATAACAGAATGGGAAGGTGAAATTAATAGATAACGCTATGGCAAAAAGGGTACTTTTTTTTATAGCATTCAGTTCTATTCTTTATTCCTGCAAAGATGCGACGGCAAAGGAAATTGAGGTTATTACCGCTGCAGAAATGCAAACCCATATGAAATACAATAACCTGCAGGTAGTGGATTTACAACCGGCAGAAGATTATAAAAAATCCCATCTTCTTAATGCGAAAAATATAATCTACGATAAGGATTTCAGGAGTCAACTTGAAAAACTTGATAAACATAAACCGGTGGCTGTTTATTGTACATCAGGAAGCGTAAGTCCGGAAGCTGCTAAGATTCTAAAAGAGGCGGGTTTTGAACATATCTATGTTTTAGATGGTGGCATATCGAAATGGAATGAAGAAATAAAAGAATTGGATTTGGAGTAAACGAAAATTCATAAATAAACCTGAGTAAGTTTTCATAAACTTGTCTTAATCAAAAAAACCTGCAATGTACATTGCAGGTTTTTTTTGTCTTTCAACGGAGCATCACGACAGTTTTTTAACGTTTTTAGTCTTATCCTCGATATTTTGTTAAAAAAAAATTTAAAGAAAGTTTAACATTCAGCTGAAATTGCACATCAACAGCGCGGTTGACAGTTTTTTCTTACTGATGTTGATCTATCTGATTACATATGTAATGCATTTTAATTTTATTTATTGAACATTAAGTTTAGTTTTGGGTTAACCATTAATCAATTATTAACCAAAACTTAATTATTTTATGAAGTTCAAATTTACCCTACGAACATTTGCAACTGCTGTAATAGCATCTGCATTTTTATTTTCCTGCTCCCAGGATGAAAAGGTCACCCAGGAGGAAGCAGTTTTTACTGAATTGGATGCCAATTTCGATTCCCAGTTAATCGATAATCAGTATATCGTTGTGTATCGTAACAACGCTATTGAAGATTTTGGTGCGAAATATCCTGATAATTACAACAAAGCCCAGGAAGCTATGGCGACCCAGACAAAACAAATTCTTGCCGATGCGAAAATTAGCGACGCAGAAATTGTGAATGTATACAGTAGATCTTTGAGCGGAGCTACTCTAAAATTAACAAAAGATCAGGTTGAGGTACTTAGAAAGAAGAAGGAAGTAGCTTATGTTGAGCAAGACAGAATTGTAGTGTTTGCCCCACCATGTGGAACTCCAAGTGGAGGTCCTTGCGAAGGTGACGGGGGAGGAGATAATGGAGGATCTTCCAGCCAGGATACTCCTTACGGAATTACTCGCGTGAATGGAGTAGCCAATTATACCGGTAATGCCGTTGCGTGGGTTCTAGACAGTGGTATTGACCTGGATCATCCGGATCTAAACGTTGATGCTTCTCGTGGATTTAACGCCTTTACTTCCGGTAGAGACGGAAAATCTGCCGACGATGGAAATGGGCATGGTACTCATGTCGCAGGAACTATCGCTGCTTTGAACAATGATTTTGGAGTAGTAGGTGTTGCTCCCGGAGCTACAGTTATTCCTGTAAAAGTTCTTGACAGCCGTGGAAGCGGTTCTTACTCTGGTGTAATTGCCGGTGTAGACTGGGTAGGTGCAAACGGAAAAGCCGGGGATGTAGCAAATATGAGCCTTGGAGGTCCTGTTTCCCAGGCGCTTGATGATGCTGTTGTAGCAGCGTCCAGCAATGGCGTTATATTTGCACTTGCTGCCGGAAACGAAAGCAGTGATTCAAATAACAGTTCCCCAGCAAGAGCAAACGGACCAAACATCGTAACTATTTCAGCTATGGATATTAATGATAACTGGGCTAGCTTCTCAAACTATGGGAATCCACCTGTAGATTATGCTGCACCGGGTGTGGCTGTTAAGTCTACCTGGAAAGATGGTGGTTACAATACTATTAGTGGTACTTCTATGGCTTCCCCACATGCCGCCGGGGTACTTCTTCTAGGAGCTGCCAGCACAGATGGTACCGTTAGAAATGATCCTGATGGTAATCCAGATCCAATTATTGTACATTAATCTATACTTTTGATAGACATTTTAAAAGGTTGCCCGGCGGGCAACCTTTTTCTTATAAGGGAAATGCTCACGGTCTATATACTTTTTTTCTTATCTCTACGTTAAATGCTTAGAAAACGGGTGTGATTTATTTTTTAAAATAATATATTTACCCCCCAACATAAGAACCGAAACAACCCCACTTTATGAATAGACTTTTTATAATTATACTTCTATGTCTTGGTAGTTTCCCAGCTGTAGTCCAGGCACAGGAATTTAAATTCGGAGTAAAAGGAGGAGTTAATAAAACATTTGGAGGCCAGTTAACAGGGATCGCCTCAACAGAGTTGTACACGGGAGATACTTTCAATGCTGAAGGGGAGATTGGATTTCACGGGGGACTATGGACCCAACTGAGTTTTGGAAGGTTTTTCATAAGACCGGAAGT
>DATHWA010000187.1:0-5852 GCA_035461025.1 Gillisia sp.
TGAATCCCGCAGTTCTAACCCACCAGACCCTGAAATGAATTCAGGGTGACGTTAAGGAGGGCCTATCTCATCTCCCCACGCTCTGGCACCGTCTTGCTGAAGGTGACGTTAAGGAGGGCGCTTTCACATCTCCCCACGCTCTGGCACCGTCATGCTGAACTTGTTTCAGCATCTAACGTTTTATACTGAAAAATATCCTCCCACTGAACCTAAACTCACCTGCCATTGCTCATATACTATGACATCCAGCGAATCTCTAATACCGGCCAACAACCTTGATATCTTCCACCGTCCTCGCCAATCCCGAAGTCCTAACCCACCAGACCCTGAAATAAATCCAGGGTGACGTCAAGGAGGTCGTTAATATTTTCAACAACCCTCTCGCACCGTCATGCTGAACTTGTTTCAGCATCTAACGTCTTATACTGAAGATCATCCTCCCACTGAACCTTTATTCACTGACAGTTGATGATCAGCAAAACATTCGAAGCCGTAACTGGCCTTCAAAAAAAAAATCGAAAAAATTAAAATCTGGTAGAATCCAAATGCTTTAATTCGGTTTTGAGAATGGTATGCGCGGGTGTTGAAGGTTTTTTTCCCTGGATCCTGTCTACCAATAAAGAAGCTGCTGTTTCCCCCATTTGCATTGGGTGCTGGTCTACATAACTTAATGAAGGATATAGGAAAGATGCGAAATCCTCATTGGCGTAGCCTATCATCTTTATATCCTCCGGAATCTTCATCCCCTGTTCCTGTATGGTTCTGGATGTCAAGAGGGTGCTTAAGAAATCCAGTGCAATGAGAGCTTCCACTTCTTTTTCGGTTAAAAGCTTTTCAAGTTTTTCCTTCACAACAGGAATTTCCCCGGACACAACCATATATTCTTTATCTACAGGGAGTCCAAGGTCTTTACAGGCTGCTTTATAACCATCAATACGTAATTGACCAAGTCCAATATCACCAAGAGCACATACGAGTCCTATTTTCTTAACATTTTTGGAGTAAAGGAACTGCACGGCATCATAAATACTGTCTTTATCATTAACCCCTACCATGTCAATTTCTATATCTGTAATGATCCTATCAAATAAAACTACCGGGATCTCATATTCCAAAAGGGTATGTAAATGATCGTAATCTCCCATCTTCTGGGTTTCTTCTGAAACAGAAATAAGCAATCCGTCTACAAGACCATTGGAAATGAGCTCTGTTATTTGTTTTTCCAGCTTAAGGGATTCATTGGAAATATAGGTGATAACCTGGAACCCCAGTTTTCTCGCTTCTGTCTCCACTCCTCCAAGAACTTTTGCAAAAAAGGTGTTTGAAATATTGGGCACTATCACTGCGATATTCCCTGTCCTGTTCCGCTTTAAATTAACAGCGGTGGGATTTGGTCTGTAATTGTGAAGCTGGGCAAGCTCCTTCACCCTTTGCACTGTCTTGGGACTAATTTCAGAACTATCATTTAATGATTTAGAAACGGTTGAGACCGAAACATTTAGCAGTTTTGCCAACTCTTTGAGGGTGATTTTTGATCTCATATGGGTAGGGTAAATTTAAACAAGCTTTAAAATTAAATAAGATTAAGGGATTATTGACGGTTTAAGTTATTTTTTTATCACAAAACCGAATATATCTTTGAATTATTATAAAATAATATTTTCAATTGAAAGGAATATAATTTTGATTTATTTAAAATCCTCGTATTCAAATTTTTGTCCGCCTATGGAAATCTCTACCATAGCACCTGCCTTGGGCAAGGTAACAATGGCAACCCCGTCCCTGAATTCTATACTCTTTGCTGCTCCTTCTTCAAGAACTACCAAAGAAGCATTTGCAGTTATCTCGAAATTTCCCTTCTTAAATCGGTCCAATGCTGCTTCAGAATTAAATAGAAGAACCTGGCTAAATGCCTGTCCTCCAATCTGGGCGCCAACATCTACCTGTCTTAATTTAGCAAAGCCCACAAGATGGCCGCTCTCATATAAAGCTCCATTGCCGGCAGCGCCACCAATAATATAGGCCCCTTTACCTACATTTGGAAATATCACATAACCCTCTGCCGATGCAAAAAATTTAGACATGACGGGATCTTTATCTATAAATGCTGCTTTTGCTTTTTTTACATCATCGAGAAATTCTTTTTTCTCATCCTGCGCTTGCACCGGCACAGCATTAAAGACTAAAATGAAGAGAACTAATGAAATCTGAAAGAGGGAATTATTCATTATAATTTATTTTGGGGGGTTATAACTTTTCAAATTACGCAATTTCCGCTGCTATTGATGTTAATCTACTGTTATTTTCATATTCGGTTAATGGTTGACGCATTAAAAAACCGGTACATTTGAACCGGTTCTTTATACTGGTATACTTTAATTCTATTAATCAAGTTGCCCGTAATTAAATTTTTGTCCGCCAATAGAAAGTTCAACCATTGCTCCTGCTTTGGGTTTGGTTACAACTGCGACTCCATCCTGGAAGCTGATATTTCGTGATTCACCTTCCTCTATTAATACCGCAGATGCACTACCTTCAAATTCCAGATTTCCTTTCTTAAAGCGATCCAGGGCGGCCTGTGTTTCAAAAAATATTACTTCAATAAAGGATTGCCCTCCAATTTGCAATCCTATATCAAGCTGTCTTAATTCAGCAAAACCTACCCTTTTTCCATTTTCGTAAACTACGCCATTACCTGCAGCTCCTCCAAGGATGTATGCACCTTTACCAACATTTGGAAAGATAGCATATCCTACAGCCGATTCAAATAACCTGGAAGCCTCGGGATTCAGGCGGGAAATTACACTTTTAGCTTCTTCAGCATCTCTTATGATCTTATCTCTTTTCTCCATATCCACCACCTCATTATCCACAAACTCATCATCCACAATCTCATTGCGGTCCCATTCTCTATCTCTGTCCCTTATAGTATCATTTTGGGCTATAAGACCAGTTGTAAAGAAAAGCATTATTAAAATGCTTACGAATTTCCAATTTGCTCTTTTCGTTCTCATGATTTCCGGGTTTTAGGTTAAATCATGAATGAAAGTAAAAAAATCGCAATAATGCGGGGGTTAAAATAGAGTTATATTACTTATAATCAATGTATTAAAAAATTCTTAATCCTCCTCCAACTCCACTATGACCTCTATTTCCAGGGCTATATTAAATGGAAGGGTTGAATGTCCCACCGCAGCCCGTGCATGTTTTCCTTTCTCCCCAAAAACCTCAACCATGAGATCCGAAAATCCGTTAATTACTTGCGGCTGTTCATAAAAATCCGGTAGAGAGTTTACCATGCCGCGCACCTTCACAAATTGCTTTATCCGGCCCAGATCTCCTGTGGCTGCTTTAAGAGTTGCCAGGATCTTTATCCCGGTTCCTCTGGCAGCCTCATATCCTTCTTCCACAGTGAGATCCTGGCCAAGGGTGCCCTTAACATCACTTCCTTCCCCTGAGAGAAATAGCAAATTACCTACCTGCCGCCATTTTACGAAATTAGCTACAGGTTGCTTCACTTCCGGAAGGGTTATTTCCAGGGCTTTCAGTCGCTCTTCAGGCGATTGCTGTGCATGGACATTTTTAAAAGGTATTAATAAGAGTAGAGTTATAAGTGCGAGGTATCTCATAAAATAGTTTTAAGAAATGAAAGATAATTATAATTTGAAAAACCTCATTTGAAGAGAGGGGTAGAATTTATTGCTAAAGGACTATAAAAAAAACGGCCTTTACGGCCGCTTTGATTCTTCTTTTTCATTTTAAATTCTATTGTCGTGGTTGAAACGAGAAACGTTGTCCTCCAACAGATACTCCGGCCATTGCACCACCTTTAGGAATGGTAACTACAGCTACCCCATCCTGAAAATCAATATCTCTGGAAACACCCTTATCTAAAATTACTGCTGAGGCGTTTGCTCCAAGTTCAAATCCACCTTCCTTAAATCTCTCCAGATCTGTATCGGTTTCAAAGAAAAGGACTTCTATAAATGATTTTCCACCGGCTTGCAATCCTATATCTACCTGCTTAAGATCTGCATAACCTACTATGGTATTATTTTGATAAACAACCCCATTACCGGAAGCCCCTCCTATAATATAAGCTCCTTTTCCAACATTGGGAAAAATCGCATAACCTGCAGAACTATCAAAAAGTTCAGCCGCATTAGTATGGTTTTGTCTCATTTCGTTTCGCGCATCGGAAGCGTCTTTCCTTAGATCCTCCTCAGTATTCTTCATACTTCCACAACTTGCAAAAAGCAAAAGTGCCAACACAAAAAGTGGCTTGTAAACATTGTTAGTCAGTGATTTCATCTTTATATAATTTTTGGTTTAACAATGAAAGTAGACTTTCTCCTCAGTAAAAATTGTTAACCGACTGTTATTTCACTTAATATTAGCTTTTTAATTAAAAAAGGTAAAGGTTCGTAAATGACTAGAGTTGCTGAAAAATCTATGAAATAAGAGATATAGTCCACAAGAATTTAAACTGAAGAATAGAGCTGGAATTATTACAACTATAGTTGACGACCCGGACTTATTCTCTTCCTCGATAAACTATGTGGGTGAGATGATCAATAAATGGGCACAGCTACTGTACAGCCTAAGAAACAATGTTGAATCTCCCACAAAGAAAAAGAATATAAAAGTAATTTCTTTTTGTTTACAGAAGGTCTTCATCTAAAACGGCCACAGGAACCAGAATGGTTTTTTCTGGATCGTTTTTTCTTTTCAGACTAGCTATACAATACCAAATTTCTTCCTCATTTTACTAATGTTTTGATAATATAAGTATTGGGTTGATTTATATTATTTATTTTTCATGGTCCGGTACTAAATGCCGACCAAAAGCAAACGATTTTAATTTATCATTTAGGATATACTGAAGTGTTTTTAGACCCTAAAACAAAGATATTTTATGGATGACAAGGAAAAATGGAAAGACGAACCTCTGTCTTATAATTTAACCGAAGATGAAGAAAAGATCCTCGATCAACTGGGTCTAAAAGACGGAACCTCCCGAAGAAAATTTCTGAAACAAATCTCTGCAGCAAGCATAAGTGTTTATGCTTCTTCTTTTTTTACTAATGAATTATTTGCCAATACAATGAAAAATCTGCCTGATAACCCCAGGGTCCTTCTCAATGAAGTAAAAGTAAATCTGCGGGTAAATAATATGGTGAAGCCATTGACCCTGGATTCCCGCACTACCCTGCTCGATGCTTTACGCGAAAGATTGGCCCTTACGGGATCCAAGAAGGGGTGTGACCATGGCCAGTGTGGTGCCTGTACGGTAATGATTGATGGCAAGCGTAAACTTTCCTGCCTTACCCTGGCAGCCTCCTGTGAAAACAAGGAGATCACGACTATTGAAGGTTTGGCAGAAAATGGGAAACTTCATCCTATGCAGGAAGCTTTTTTAAAACACGATGGCTTTCAATGCGGATATTGCACTCCGGGACAGATCTGTTCTTCAGTAGCACTTCTTGAAGAAGCTGAAAATGGGGATGCGAGTTATGTTACTGAAGATTTTAAAAATATTGAAACCGGTTTAAAACTTTCCGAAGAAGAGATCAGGGAAAGAATGTCCGGGAATATTTGCCGTTGCGGAGCCTACAACAATATTGTGCAAGCTTTTAAAGAAATACATTCCGGTGATGACGAGATGCCAACCTGGGAATTTGCCACAAAGGAGCAAATGGAAAAGGCGAAGAATTCTTAAGCAAACACATCAAATCCCTTAAAACTCTATAGGTTGAAAGTCGGGATTTAAAAGTAAATAATATGAGACCATTCAAATATACAGGCGCTAAGAATACCGAAGAAGCTTTACAGGCGGCCAACTCCAATGAAAA
>DATHWA010000188.1:0-1877 GCA_035461025.1 Gillisia sp.
AGATTTAATTTTAATTTAGGAACAAACCTCACAGGTTTTGAAAACCTGTGAGGTTTAAATTGAGATCTTAAGGAGAGTTGCTGCGGAAATCTGCAAATTTATCTGTGTCATCTGCGGGAACTCCCCAATTTCTCCTCCTGAAACGGATGAGAAATTTCCCCCTCTTTATCTAAAGAGGGGAGCAAAAGAATTTCCGCGAAAATCTGAGAGTGCAGCGGGATACATTCTCTAATTTTTTTGAAGCACTTTTTATTTCACCAAAAACCAGTTGTTCAATAATTCTTCACGATTATAAATCATTTCTTTTCGGCTTTTAAAATCCCTTACCGTTTTTCCTGCGTACATGCAGATGGCCTGTCCTGCAGCCGTGTCCCATTCCATTGTTGGAGAAAAACGGGGATAGCAATCTGCCCGGCCCTCGGCGACCATACAAAACTTTAAAGAACTCCCTTTAGACAACCTTTCAACTTTCCCGTGTGCTTTTTCTAATCCTTTAATATACTCAACTGTTTCTGGTGACAAGTGCGATTTACTGGCAACCACTGTATAATTGGCCTTTGCGATATTAAGTGGAAGCTGCCCAGCATCTCTATATATTTTTTCCAGGCTTGTAAACTTTAAAATGTCTTCCAGCTTAAAGGATCCTCCTTGTTTTTCAGCAAAATATAACTCCTTTAAAACGGGCACATAAATCACTCCCAGAATTGGAACCTGGTTTTCAATCAAAGCAATATTGACGGTGAATTCACCATTTTTTTTAATAAACTCTTTTGTTCCGTCAAGGGGATCCACGATCCACAATTTTGACCATTGCTTTCGTTGCTCATAGGAAAGATGTTTTCCTTCTTCAGAAAGAACCGGAATATTAGTTTCTTTCAAAAATTCCATAATGACCTTATGGGAGGTCAGATCAGCTTTCGTTAGTGGAGAATTATCATCTTTCGCTTCCAGTTCAAAATCTTCGTTATCATAAATCTCCATAATCCGCATTCCTGCGGCAAGGGAAGCTTTAATTGCAATTTCAAGAAGATGTCCCATGTAATCTATGTTTATTTTTTAAAAGGTGAGACTGGTAGCTTTAATGGAATCTTATTGTTATTATGCTTCAAATAACCCATTAAACAATCATTCCGGCAGCCACGGTTTCATTGGAAGCTTCATCGATTAAAATAACACTCCCCGTATTCCTGTTATCCCGGTAAGAATCAATCATGAGCGGCCTGGTACTGCGAATTTTAACCCTTGCAATATCGTTCATATTCAGGTCCTTGTCATTTGAATTACGCTCAAAAGAATTAATATCCATTTTATATACTATCTCTTTAATTATTGCGCGCTCCTCATTTGATGTATGCCGAATAATATATTTTGTACGGGATTTGGCAGTCTCTTTTGCTAACCAGCACAACATCACATCAAACTCCTGGGATAATTCCGGCTGATTATTTTTTCTAACGATCATATCACCCCTGCTTATGTCAATATCATCTTCAAGTGTTATAGTAATGGACATAGGAGCAAAAGCTTCTTCTATATTCTCCTCTCCTACCCGTATAGAATTGATCTTTGAATTGAAACCTGAAGGTAAAACCACCACTTCATCTCCTACTCTAAAAATGCCACTGGCTATCCTTCCCGCATACCCGCGGTAATCAATAAATCCCTCTCTTTGTGGTCTAAGAACGGTTTGAACCGGGAATCGCGCATCGATCTTATTGATATCGCTGCTAATGTGAATTATTTCAAGGGTGTTTAAAAGGGTGCCACCCTGATACCACTTCATATTTTGCGATGAAATGACTACGTTATCTCCTAATAATGCACTTATAGGAATAAAGCGCACATCTTTTACAAGAAGTTTGGAAGAGAATTCTTCG
>DATHWA010000189.1:0-2025 GCA_035461025.1 Gillisia sp.
AATACACCGGAGAGTATTCAAAAAGCATTAGAGAAAGTTTTAGAGGGAATTCAAACCAATCCCGCACTAAAAGATGTCAGGATCAAAGCTGCTGCAGAATATATGATGGACCAGAGCTTTTTGGAAATGCTTGTGGCAGAAGAATTGCTGCCTTTAAAAGACAAATATGTGCTGGTTGAAATGTCTTATTTCCAGGCACCCATTAATCTGAAAGAAATTCTCTTTAAACTACAAACCCATGGGTATAAACCGGTCCTGGCACACCCGGAAAGATATGCCTTTTATCATTCCAAAGATCTACGAAAATACGAGGAATTAAAAAACCGGGGATGCCTTTTTCAAATAAATGCATTATCTCTTTCTCCGCATTACGGCACCAATATGCAGCAAATAGGCTTTAAACTCCTCGAAGCCGGAATGATAGATTTTATTGGCAGTGATACCCACAGGGAGCAACACATTGACAAACTGGAAAACATAAAGTTGAACAAAAAACTCACCGTTCAGGTTCAGAAGGTAATCGATAAAACAAAATTTGTTTTTACGATTTAGCCTTCCCTTTAAGCATTCTTTTCCACTTTGGTTCTTTATCAACCCCATAACCATATCCATAACCATAGGAATACCCATACTTAGCGCCGTAAGAGAATTTGGAATAATCTACATCGTTAAGAATAAGGGCTAATCCCTTAAGTTTTCCTTGTTGTTTAAGATCTTTGGGAAAATCCAGTAGCTTTTTATCTGTAAACCCGGCTCTGGTAATATAAAGTGTGGTATCAGCCAGTGGGCTAATTAAAAGAGTATCTGTTACAATCATTGTAGGAGCGGTATCTACAATTACATAATCATACTCTTGTGAGAGTTGATTTAGCAATAATTCCATCCTGTCGCTCATAAATAGCTCGGCTGGATTAGGTGGAATGGTACCCGAAAGGATCAGATCCACTTCTATTTCCCTATCCTGAGAGGAATTTATAATATCCAAAGAAGTGATCTCATAATTGTAAAGGTAATCACTTAGTCCCTGGGTTTCCATGGGAAGATCAATATACCTGTGAAGCTTGGGGTTCCTAATATCAGCCCCGATTACAATAACTTTTTTCTTAGTGGTTGCAAGCGTTCGGGCAAGGTTATAAGAAATAAATGTTTTTCCTTCCCCTTTGATCGTAGAGGTAACAAAGATAATTTCCCCTCTATTTTCATTTTTTGCTTTCATTAAATAGGCCAGGTTCGTACGCAAGATCCTGAAAGATTCCGCAAGCGGAGACCTGTCATTAATCTGAATCACTTCCTGGGTTTCAGCTGCCACACGGGGAACTTCTCCCAAAAACGGTATATTTTTGATAAGAGGTGCCAGATCTCCTTTATGATGAACTTTTGAGTCCAGCATAAATTTTACAAATAAGATAATTATCGGAAGGATTAAACCAATCAAAAATCCTCCAATCAAAATTAGCCAGGGTTGGGGTCCTACCGGGGTTGAAATTGTAAAAGCGGGGTCAATAACTTTGGCAACCGGAGAAGTAACAGCAAAGGAAATTGCCGCTTCCTCTCTTCTCTGTAGTAAAAACAAATATAATTCTTCCTTAATTGCCTGCTGTCTTTCAATATCCCTCATCCCTTTTTCCATTCCGGGAAAAGCGCTGAATTTACCCAGGGCACTTCTTTCAAGTTGACTTATCTCATTTAACTGAATATTAAGGGTGCGCACTGTGCTGTTTATATTATCCTGTAAATTCTCTTTAAGCGCTTCAAGTTGTGCAGTTAGAGGTTCTACCATAGGATTATCTGTGGTTGCAGTACGCAGCATAGCATTTCTTTCCAGGACTAAGGAATTATATGAAGCAATTACACCGGAAATTCCACCATCCTGAATTCCCAGGTTGGAAGGAAGTAATTGAAATCCTTCCCGGGAATTTAACACCCCTTCTACAGATCTTATAATATTTAACTGCATTTCCAGATCAAAGATCTGCTGCTCTGCTTGGGTCGCTTTACCCTGAAATTCTGCGGCACCACTTCCCA
>DATHWA010000190.1:0-3501 GCA_035461025.1 Gillisia sp.
TGTTAATTAAGCACTAAAGAGTAGCGGGGAGGGCTCTGCGCGACCTTTTTTATATTTTCATATAAATGGCCAGCCTTTATTCATTTTATTTCCCAATGGCGATCGAAATAATTAACAGAAAATTGAGCCTCTCCTCTTTAAAATTTAAAATAGGGGCGGGGACTGAAATTCTGTTTTTCTTCTTTTGTATTTAAATTGGTTTTGATCTCTCGTTTTCTATCATTGCAAATAAAATTTGAGTGACGGCATGTTAGGGAAAGAAGAAAGAGATTGTACAAAACCAAAAAAGCCCCATTCGGGGCTTTTTAGTTTATATATCAAAATGATTTATTTTTCATTCTCAAGCCAATTCCTTGCGTTTACAAATGCTTCTATCCAGGGAGTCACTTCATCTTTTCTTCCTTTTGGATAATGAGCCCAGTTCCATTGGAAAGTAGATCGCTCCAGGTGAGGCATCATAACAAGGTGCCTGCCGGTATCATCCGTGAGCATAGCCGTGTTATGATTGGAGCCATTGGGGTTGGACGGATATTTATCATAACCGTATTCTCCCACGATGTTATAACGATCACGATTATAAGGGAAACTGAATTTTCCTTCTCCGTGCGCGGCCCATATCCCTAATTTTGCACCTGCAAGAGAACCAAGCATTATAGAGTTGTTCTCCTTAATTTCTACTGAGGTGAAGGTGCATTCAAATTTCTTGGAAGCATTATGAAGCATTTTTGGTTTTTTCTCGTGATTAGGATTTATAAGCCCCAATTCGATGAATAGCTGACAACCATTACATACCCCTATGGATAACGTGTCTTCTCTGGCAAAGAATTTATCCAGTGCGGTCTTGGCTTTTTCATTGTAAAGGAATGCTCCTGCCCATCCTTTTGCACTTCCCAGTACATCTGAATTGGAAAAACCTCCCACAGCTGCAATAAATCTAATATCCTCGAGGGTTTCCCGCCCGCTTATAAGATCTGTCATATGCACATCCTTCACATCGAAACCTGCCAGATACATCGCTCTGGCCATTTCCCGTTCGCTGTTGGAACCTTTCTCACGAATTACTGCTGCTTTAATGCGGTTGCCGGAATTATCCAGTTTTGGAAGTTTTCCTGTAAACCCTTTAGGGAACTTGAATTCCAATGGCTGGTGAGCATAATTCTTATAACGCTCTGTTGCCTTATCAACTCCACTTTGTTTTCGGTCCAGCAAGAAGGAGGTTTTGAACCAGGTATCCCGTAAGGCCGGGATGTTAAATTCATAATTTTGATCTCCGTTTTTGATCCTTAAGGTATCACCTTCAGCCGGAGTTCCAATTTTAAAGAAGTCTATGTTATTTTCAGTAAAGATCTCTTCGATAGAAGCATCCACAGCCTGGAAAACAACTCCGCAGTTTTCATTGAAAAGTAACTTAACGATGTCCTCTTCATTCAAAGCAGTAAGATCCAGGTTTGCTCCCAGGTTAACATCTGCAAAACACATTTCCAATAAAGTAGTAATCAATCCACCGGAAGCCACATCGTGCCCTGCAAGAATAAGATCCTGCTTTATAAGAGCCTGGATGGCATTAAATGCAGTCGCAAATTTCTTATCGTCTTTTATGGTTGGAACTTCATTCCCAACTTTGTTAAGGATCTGGGCGAATGATGATCCTCCAAGTTTAAAATCATCTCCGGAAAGGTTTATATAATAAAGTGGACCACCGTCCTTTTGAAGAACGGGCTCCACAACTTTCGTGATATCATCGCAATGCCCGGCGGCAGATATGATCACTGTTCCCGGGGCTATAACTTCCTTGTCCTTATATTTTTGTTTCATGGAAAGGGAATCCTTTCCTGTAGGTACATTTATTCCTAGGGAAATGGCGAAGTCTGAAACTCCCTGTACGGCTTCATACAACCTGGCATCTTCACCTTCATTATTACACGGCCACATCCAGTTGGCAGAGAGGGAAACAGATTTAAGTCCGTTTTCCAGTGGCGCCCATACTAAATTTGAAAGTGCCTCTGCAATAGAATTTTTGGACCCGGCGACTGGGTCTACCAGGGCAGATACAGGGGAGTGGCCAAGTGTTGTTGCCACTCCTTCCTTTCCATTGTAGTCCAGTGCCATTACCCCCACATTGTTCAAGGGTAATTGCAACGGGCCAGCGGTTTGCTGTTTTGCTACCCGGCCTGTCACACAACGGTCTACTTTATTGGTAAGCCAGTCTTTACAAGCCACGGCCTCAAGTTGTAGCACTTTTTCAAGATAAGTAGTAAGTTGTTCTCCGGAATATTCCAGGGCATCATATTTCCTGTTAAGGCTCACATCTGTCATCACCGTTTTTGGGGAACTGCCAAACATATCCAGAAGGGAAAGGTCCATAGGTTTCTCACCGGTTTTCCCGCTTTCAAATTTAAAATTATGATCATTGGTCACAACCCCTACATCATACATAGGTGCTCTTTCTCTTTCAGAAACCCTTCTTAGGATTTCCATATCATTTTCGCCAATAACAAGTCCCATTCTTTCCTGCGACTCGTTCCCAATAATTTCCTTTGCTGAAAGGGTAGGGTCCCCAACAGGTAAAGCGTCAAGATCTATATGACCACCTGTTTCCTCAACCAATTCACTTAAACAGTTAAGATGGCCACCTGCTCCGTGATCGTGGATAGAAACAATAGGATTGTGTTCGCTCTCTACCATCCCGCGAATTGCATTGGCAGCACGCTTTTGCATCTCAGGATTAGCTCTCTGTATTGCGTTAAGCTCGATCCCGCTGCTAAATTGCCCTGTATCTGCAGAAGAAACCGCTGCACCTCCCATGCCAATGCGGTAATTGTCCCCTCCCAATACAACAATTTTGTCACCTTTTTTAGGAACATCTTTGATAGCCTGGCTTGCTTTTCCATATCCTACTCCACCGGCGAGCATGATCACCTTGTCATATCCAAGGATCCTGTCATGTTCCTGGTGTTCAAATGTTAGAACAGAACCGGTAATTAATGGCTGGCCAAATTTGTTCCCGAAATCTGAAGCTCCATTGGAAGCTTTAATAAGAATATCCATTGGAGTTTGGTAAAGCCATTTTCTTTCATCAACTCCGTTTTCCCAGGGTCTGTTTTCTTCAAGCCTGGAGTAGGAGGTCATGTAAACTGCGGTACCGGCAAGTGGTAATGATCCTTTTCCTCCTGCAAGCCTGTCGCGTATTTCACCACCACTACCGGTTGCAGCACCGTTAAAAGGCTCAACAGTAGTGGGAAAGTTATGGGTTTCAGCTTTGATGGAGATTACAGAATCAAAATCTGTAGCTTTATAAAAATCGGGAACGTCCGCCGATTTTGGTGCAAACTGCTCGACCCGGGACCTTTGATGAATGCTACGTTATCTTTATAAGCCGAAACTATGTCGTTAGGATTTTCTTCTGATGTCTTTCTGATAAGTTTGAAAAGGGTCGATGGTTTTTCTTCCCCGTCAATAACAAAACTGCCATTAAATATTTTATGACGGCAATGTTCAGAA
>DATHWA010000191.1:0-1857 GCA_035461025.1 Gillisia sp.
TGATCTTTGATAGGTTCTTCAATGTAATTTCCTTTGGTTCCCTGCCTCTTAAGCCCGGGATGGAAACTATCTCATTATCCTTATTCTCTCCCGGCCAGGCCGATCCAAATTTTATTTTCAGCAACTCTGCCTGCTTCTCTATGATAGAACAGCCTTCCTTGATGTCCTCTGTGATCACATTACCACCAAAAGGAATAACAGCCGTATGCCGAATAATTCCATCTTTAAAAATTGCAAGGTCTGTGGTACCGCCACCTATATCAATCAAGGCAACTCCCGCTTCTTTTTCTTCCTGGCTCAAAACAGCATTTGCTGATGCCAGTGGTTCCAGGGTAACTGCTGAAAGTTCCAGTCCTGCGCTCTTCACACATCTTCCAATGTTCCTTATGGAGGAAACCTGCCCTACCACTACGTGGAAATTGGCTTCCAGTCTCCCGCCGTACATTCCTATAGGCTCCTTGATCTCTGCCTGCCCGTCTACTTTGAATTCCTGCGGCAGTACGTGAATGATCTCCTCTCCCGGTAACATCACCAGTTTATGAACCTGGTTACAAAGGGTGTGAATATCATCGTTATCGATCACCTCATCCGGATTTGGCCTCGTGATATAATCGCTGTGCTGTAAACTTCTTATGTGCTGGCCGGCTATTCCCACCACCACGTCATGAATTTTTAATCCGCTATCTGCTTCTGCTTCCTGTATTGCAAGTTGAATGGACTGGATGGTTTGGGTGATATTGTTAACTACCCCACGGTGAACCCCCATACTCTTGGACTTTCCAATTCCTATGATCTCCACCTTTCCATATTCATTCTTGCGACCTATCATAGCCACAATTTTTGTGGTTCCTATGTCAAGACCTACTGCAATGTCGTTCTCTTCCATACCTTATTTTTTAGTGCATACAACCTGATTTCCAAATTGTAGATCCACCATTTTGTAAGTATTTAATAATTCGTCTTTATGTGCTTTTTTATAAAAAGCCTTGAAATTGTTGAATTTGGTATCCAGCCTTTCAACTTTTCCAAAATATATATTGAAATCCATTTTTCTCACATCCAGCTCATAATCCCCGCCACTTGTTCTGTGCACCGCTGTGATGTGTTGCTGAAGGAATTCATCATTATAAATAAAATCCAACAAGGGATATATTTCTTTTACTTCATTTTCCCCAATCCCCGTGACCACGGGAACTCTTGCAGAATAATACGGCGAAAGGGGCATTCTATCCCCTAATCTGTCCACGTAAAAAATTTCTGCCCCAAGTACTCTTCCTATTGGCCTGCGCTGATTTATAGTGGTTTTAAGCACCCCGTCCAGGGTTACAAAAACCTCTGCACTTTCTACCATTTCATGCGCACGCAATACCATCTCAACCCTATTCAAATCTAAAGTTTCTTTAACTACACCCGTAGCAGTGACATTATTTTGTATTAACAATTTATTAACCGCTTCCTCAGTGACATACAGGTTTTCAAATTCCATAAATTGCACCTCCACCTTGCTTATTTCCCGGCTGTTATTTCTCTTTTCAGCAAAACCAAAAAGGAAGATCAAAGCCGCCAGCAGGAGAAATGCTTTTATGTAATTATAATTAATCTTCATTAGCCAGTTTTTCAGTCACCTTATTGATCATTTCACCTATATTCCCCGCACCCATCATTACTACAACTTTTGCCTGGGAAGCCTCTATTTCTCCCACAATATCTTCAGCTGAAATAAGTTTCTTTGTATCATTCTCAATTTTATCCAGCAACCATTCAGAAGTAACCCCTTCTATAGGTTTCTCTCGTGCAGGATAAATGTCTAGGAGCCTTACTTCATCAAATTTCGACAGGCTTTCAGCAAAATCATCG
>DATHWA010000192.1:0-13591 GCA_035461025.1 Gillisia sp.
AACGAAATTATAAACTTCCCGGATGGCTTCATCCGGTACCTGTCCATGGATGTCATGAAAATATTCGGGAAGATGCCGGTGAAGGGAATCTATGAAACGGCCGGCATAGAGAGTAATATCGTCAGGATTTGGATCTTCTGCTGTAGAGGAAATAGATACAATTATTTTATCTGAAAATTCAGTTTGGTCCAGGACTTTGCGAAGTATATCCTGCCGCTCCCCTGCTGGGATAAGATTGGAGATATCTTCTTCAAGGCTAATTCGGGAAGCCAGAAAGGAAATGAGTCCCACAAAGAGTATGAACGCGATAGATGCGAGCGACTTTTTCTTTAAAATGAACTTATGTATCCTGTACATTTAGGGTTTCACCACGTGCTTTTGGTTCGAAACCGAAAATAAGAAATAAAACACAATCCAAAGAAGTAAAGCAACTATTCCTGCAAGGGCGAAACTACCAAGAATATATTGCCCAAGGCCTTGCAATATGTCGGCTCCGGAATCGAAGTCACTAAGGCTAAGCTCCCAGTTCAATCCTCTTCCTGTTATTAAAGAACCAAGCTGATAGCTGGCATAAATGATAAACGGGATCAACGGGGGGATGCTTATATTGGAAAAAAGGAAAGCTATTACCTTATTAAGTCGAAATGTTGCGGCCAGTAAAAACACCAGTAGAGTGTGAAGTCCCCAGAATGGGGACATTCCTACAAAAACTCCCAGGGCTACAGCTGCAGCTTTCTTATGGGCCGGTTCTTCACTCTTAATAATATCTTCTTTCCAGAACCTTTTAAAACCTTTATCCCGAAAATCCCGGTACTTGTTCCTTGGGTGGATATAGAAAAAACTTACCAGTACAAACCACATATAAAGCATCACAATCCTGGTTATATCCCAGAATGGACGAAAATGAGTTACCCGGTTATCTTCGTAAAAAACCTTTATAGGAATATTCTTTACCTCTACTCCACGCCAGGCCGCCTTAACTATGATCTCTATTTCGTATTCAAATTTATTGGTGTAGAGTGTAATTGGGTTTACAACCTTTAAAGGATAAAGTCTATAACCACTTTGAGTATCTCCCAAATTAATTCCGGTCACCACCAGGTACCAAAAATTGGAAAATTTATTTCCGGTAGTGCTTTTCCCCGGGATACCGTCCCTTCCCATATTCCTGTCTCCTACCAGTAAGAGTTCCGGGTCTTTGGGACCTTTTGCCTCTAGCTCTTCCAGGAACACCTGCAGATCATCCGGATAATGTTGCCCGTCTGAATCTATAGTAATGGCATATTCATAACCCAGGTCCTCCGCCTTTTGAAAACCGTGATTTAGGGCAGCACCTTTCCCGCTGTTATTGTCAAAATGAAAGATATTGAGGTGAGAAAAGTTTGAAAGTATCTCCCGGGTTCTATCTGTAGACCCGTCATTTACCACAACAATATTTGTAGTATACAGCAGGAGCTCCTGCAATACACCTTCAAGTGCTTTTTCGTTATTGTAAGTGGGAACCAGGACGCAACACCTAAGGGCATCAAAACGAGACTGGAATACGGGAGTTTGATTCAAACTTTTCAAATTTTAATGCAAAAATACTATAATAATCCGGTCTAAAGTTGGAGGAAGGAACTAGCGATTCAGGAATTTGTACCTGGCATTGAATTTTATAGCAATTGCGTCATTATGTTTAGCAACGCCCTTTAGACTGAGATCACCTTCAATTTCCTCCAGGGAATATTCCAGCACAATTTCCGGGTTTTCATTGGGATCTACCACCGCCATAAATTTAACGTTTAATGCTTTTTTTAATTGCAAAACTTTGCCTGAGGAGCGCTCTGCATCTTCTTTAAAAAGCTGCATAAGCATAACTCCGGGGGTCACAGGACGGTGGGGGAAATGCCCGTCATAAAGTCGATGGGATTTATTGATCTTTAGAACGGTGGTGTGCAAACCGTCTTGAGAAGTAGTGCTTTCAACTGTGCTAAAATCTTCCAGGAGCATGATATATCTGTTTCTTGTTGATCACTAAAATAAACAGAAAATCTGCATAAAAAGGTTCAAGGAAGAGAATTATTATTCTTGCAGAAAGATATTAAGGTTGAAAAATTTTTTCATCTATGGACTTATTAATGGAGATGTTTCTGAAGTTTATTAATGTAAAATCTCCCGAATCCTCCATAAGCTTAACAGAGTCAACCAGGTACTCCCCGTTAAAAAGCAGAATGATCTCGCTGAACATATCTTTAAGGGAAGGATCTGTTGGGATGATCACCGCTTCAATGTTATTTCCGTTTCTGCTGTATGTCACTTCGAAATTCTCAGGATCCTCCAGTAATTTTCCGTTTACACTACCGGAAATAAGACTAACCAGTTTTCCGAAGAGCTTATTAGACCTTAGGCTGGTATGGGATTTTTTTCCATTATCATCCAAATGTAACTGCCCGTCCATAAAAAGTATCTTATAATTATAAGGGTCGTGATATTCCCACTTAAGTACATCCGGATTTCGGTAATAAAGCTTGCCTTCACTTACAGCCTCCCCTTCCATTAGCTGCATGTACTTGGTTTGTGTAAATTCACTGGACAGGGTTTTCAAATCCTCAGCATGTTGAGCCACTTCCTGTTTAAAGGATTGCATCTCTGCATTGGAAAGTTGAGATTTTTGTGCCAGGACTAAAGTCGGCAAAAGAAAGAGGAAGATCTTAAGAGTACGCATCTATATTAAATAATTCATCTACCCTTACAGGGTCATAATGGTTTGCTCTCAAAAATACCAACAATTGTTCCAATATTTCAACTGTATTCTCTTTATTATCATGGAACAGGATAACATCTCCGGGTTTAACATTATCAAGTACTCGTTTTACTACCAGTTCTTCAGAATTTATGACAGCATCATAAGACCTTAGGTTCCATCCTATGACCTTGTGCCCTGTTATTTCAAGTGCTTTCCGTGTCTTGGGATTTATAATACCAAACGGAGGGCGAAAGGTGCCTGGGGTTACTCCTCCAACTTTTTTCATGATCTTATCACATTTTTGGATCTCCCTTAACATCGCAGATGTGGATAAAAATCCCATTTTTCGAGTGTGGGTATAGGTGTGGTTTCCCACAAAGTGGCCCTTTTTTATTATCAGTTTAAAAATTTCAGGATTTTCCTTTACATTTTTTCCAATACAGAAGAAACTGGCCTCCACCTTATACTTTTCAAGTACCTCGAGGATCTTTAAGGTATTCTCAACCGGGCCGTCATCAAAGGTGAGGGCTATCCTTCTTTCAGTTTCCTCAGGATTATGGTTAAAGGCCTGCAGAAAAAAATTGAGTTGTACATTAGTAGAAACAAACAACAGGAAACTCCCATAGCCAAGAGCGAGACCAACAATAAGAAGTCCCGGCACTAAATGAAAAGCAGATAGGAAGGCTGCTATTAAAAGTACCCCAAGTACGATCCTATGTAAGGTTTCAAATTTCAAGGTGAAGTCAATAAAACAAGACTATGATTCTCACCAAGATATTGATTATATATTAGAATTCTACCGGTTGAGGCAGGAGTAATATCATTTAATTTTAAAGTTTCCGGTGTGCGCCTGTTTTTAAGAATTTGACAGCCCAGCTGCAAAGCAAATCCTGAGGAGGTATCATAGTCTCCTGCCAGGTTTTTCCAGGCCAGCTGACTTATTTCTGAAAACATTTCACTCTGTAAGTCTGTGTGAAAATTATCATAGCGGTTATCCCCATTCCTTCCCAATAAAATACACTGCAGCTCACGTATTTCAATTTTATTTTTCTGAAGAAATTCTGAAATTTTTTCTGAAGCTTCTTTACTGTTTTGAGCTTGAAAGACATCTACATCCTGCAGAACTCCATATGTGGTTTTCCTTTTTTCTGAAGATAAGCTGAAGAAGTGGGCGCCTTCAGAAATTATTGTTCCCGAAGTTTCCGAATCAAAAAGATTTGAACTCGAAGTAGTTTCCTTTTTCACCTGCCCGTCTAATTTTTGAAAACCTGTGATTTTCTCCGAAATCTCATCTACTCCTCCCACCAGGACATTTTTGATGGAACTATCTTCCTTAAGCAATAATCCTCCATCAATAAGTGCCGATTCCAAAGAGGCGGAATTCTGGCTATAGGTCATATTATAGCCGTTGCATTTAAGGTGGAGGGCAATTTGCCCGCCAATTGTATTGTGGGTGGACTGGATAAAAGAGGTGGGTGACAGCATTTCTTCTTCCCGGTCCAGCATTGCTTGTAAGAATTTTTCCGTGTCCTGTTTGCAGCCCTCCCCGGTTCCGGTAATTATAGCATCCGGCATCTCAACTCCGGCTTCTTCCAAAGCTATTTTAGCTGCGGTTAGGCCCATTTTTATTCCGCCAGACATTCGCCTTAGCTGCATACCGGGGATATATTGTTTGTAATTTGGAGCTTTGGCAGGAATTATATTTTGATTGTAACTAATAATCTTGCCCTCAAAAACAGCATTCTCCGGCTGTGCAGAGATCCCTCCCGTCCCGTTGATGTAAATTTTATTCCCCATTGTTGCTGAAAATTAAGGAAGTGCAGTTCCCTCCAAATCCAAAGGAATTGGAAAGTATATGTTGCAGATTTTTCTCTTTTAGGGTAGTAACCGGAGTTATATCGGTTTCAGGCATAGGATCATTGAAGTTAAGTCCCGGGAAAATTTTCTGTTGCTGTAGAGAAAGCAGGCTAAAAACCGCTTCCAACGCTCCCGCCGCTGCCAGGGTGTGGCCGGTGTATGTTTTAGTGGAATTCATATCAGGCAGGGAATCTCCAAATATTCTGCGCAGTGCCCGTCCTTCTGAAAGGTCATTGTTCTGGGTTGCAGTGCCGTGGGCATTTATATAATCTATACTATCCGGGGAAAGTCCCGCTGTTTTAAGGGCCCGGTTTATCGCCAGGAAAGCCCCTTCCCCGGTTTCAGAAGAAGCGGTTTGGTGGAATGCATCATTGGCATTTCCATATCCGCTTATTCTTCCCAGTACCTTTTTCTCCCCCAGGCATTCCTCTGCTTCCAGTACCAAATACGCTGCCCCTTCTCCCAGGTTGAGTCCGCTACGGTGTTCGTCAAAGGGTTTACAGGCTTCAGATGAGAGTATCATAAGGGATTTAAAGCCATTGAGAGTAAATCTGGAAAGAGGATCTGTGCCTCCAACCACTACCCTCTTCAGCTGCCCTGATCTTATCATTCTGGCACCAAGCATAATCGCGTTGGCAGATGAGGAGCAGGCGGTACTAATAGTAGTTGTATACCCCTTTAATCCTAACCAGGTGGCCATCTGGCCTGTAGTGAAACCAGGATGCTGTGCCCTAATAAATCTTCGGTGGGTTTCTTCCTTTTCGAAATTGTTGGAATATTTTTCAATATAATCCATTCCCCCCACGCTGGTAGCCGAGATAAAACCTGTAGCGATAAGATCTTCTTTGCTGATTCCTGCTTGCTGCAGGGCTTCTTTTGCGGCAATACTTCCAAGTAAAGCGCCACGGGTAAAACTGTGATTTGAAGGTAATTTTAACCTGTCGGCAAGTTCTAAATCTTTCAGCTCAATTTCCCCAACAGGAAGTGAGGAGTGCCTGGTCTTTAGGATAGTTGGATTGGAAATTCCGCTTTTTCCGGCGGTAAGGGCTTTGAGATTTTTATCTATCCCTAAACCCAGCGCCGAAACTATACCCATTCCGGTAACGGCAATTCCCTTAGTCATAGATTATTTTGTACGGTGAGCCTCTATATATTCTGCCATTTTATTAATTGAGGCAAATATTTCCTTTCCCTGTGCCGGGTCATTAAGTTTTATGCCGTAATCCTTTTCCAAAAGCACTATCAATTCCAGGGCGTCAATAGAATCCAGCCCAAGACCGTCTCCAAAAAGAGGTTCATCATTTTGAATTTCATCCACCTCCATCTCTTCAAGATTGAGTTGTTCAATAATACTTTCTTTCAGTTCTGTTCGTAAATCACTCATTTTCAAAACGGTATAGCTGCTCTAATTTTTCTGCCGAAAAAGGAATATTTCCCTTCTCATCAATGAGGCACAAAAATACATCATATTCCTCATTTTTCAAGTCTATCCAGCCAGAAACAACTGCAGCTGCCCTGGCAGAATTCATCAAAATCTCAGAATAATCTTTAAGCAGATGCCCGTTAAAATCATTGCTTATAAAAAACGTATTCTCACTTTGCAATTTATATTTAATGCTTATTTCTCCCATTACAATATTTGGCAATGTATACACAAATATTGCAGGAGAAACTATGTTTTTCATTGATTCAAAATGCTTTAGGTCTGTATCAAGGCTGGAATTAGAATTGGAAACAACCAGGGCTGTAGTTGGATCTACAGTTTCTTCGCCGATTAATACAGCAGTAGCCAAAATTCCAAGTTTGCTAAGCCCATCCATTTTATGGAATTTTGGATAGTTGAGTTTCAACTTTTTATAAGCCTGTTTCAGGAAATCTGTTTCCAGCCCCGATTCTAAAGCAAAAATTTCCTTTCCATTTCGGAAGATCTTGTTGTTCCGAATATGCACATAAGATTTGATCATTAAGGACTTGCTAGTCATCGACTCCTTTTTTTAAAATAAGCGCGAGATTACAACCTCCAAAGCCTGAAGCTGTTTTTAAAGCGTATGTCAACTTTTTCTTTTCAGGTTTTTTAATAATGTTGATTTTTTCTGAAGTTCCCAATTCATCGAAATTAAGGGAGCTGAATAATTCATTGTTCAGCAGGGAATGTTTGGTAAGAATGGTTTCCAACAATGCCGAAGCCCCTAAAGTATGCCCGTACCAGCCTTTAAAACTATTTGTGGGAACTTGCTGAAGTCCGCTTCTTGTGAATGCAATGGCTTCCATTTCATCATTAAAAAGAGTTGCAGTACCGTGTGCCGAAATATAATCAATATCATTGGCTGAAACATCTGCCTGAAGCAGGGCAGCCCGGATACTTTTAAAAAGCCCCTCCCCTGTCCTGGATGGTCCGGAAATATGGTTGGCATCATTGGCAGAAGCTTCGCCAATGAGCTGAATATTATTTGTGTTCGCAGGATCCTTACTCAACATAATTGCTGCTGCAGCTTCTCCCAGGCTAATTCCATCGCGGTTCTTTGAAAAAGGCTTACAAGGAGCCGGACTAATGGCCTGGAAAGACTGAAATCCCGAAACCACAAAATCTGAAACCAGATCCCCGCCAACTACGATGGCTTGAGTAAACTTTCCAGCTTCTATAAACCGTTTTGCTATGGCAAGTGCGAGTCCGCCAGAGATGCAGGCATTGGAAACTATAATTGGATCCTGAGCGAATCCAAAAAAATCCCGGATCACCTTTCCAAGTTCTCCCAGGAGCACTCTTTCTTCAGGGAAACTGTTACTTCCCAGCAGGTCAATATTTCCTTTTGTAGTTGAAATTATCAAACCCGTGGAACCCAGATCGGTTTCGGGATGTTGCCGTAGAACATTGTGGACAGCCAGGATTATCATTTGCTCTAGTTTGGTGAAACCGGCAGGATCAGCTAATTTTTTAAAAGCACTGGCCAGCTTACTCTTATCAATTATCCCGGCGTAAAATCCTTCAGCAGGAAAAAAAGTGTTCTTATGATTGGTGAGACCGGTTCTTTCATTTCGTACTGCCTGTAGATTTTCTTCAGTAGTAAAACCTAAAGGAGAAATTATAGCATCATCAAGCAGATAAATTCCTTTCATTCTTTAATACCCATTTTAGACTTCCATTCAGCAAAAAACGGCAAATTGGTAAGTACAAGCTCCCCATTCTTATCAAGAAAAACCTGTACGGTCTCCCCCGTCGCCACCAGTTTATTGTTGCTGGTGATCTTGTATTTGAAGATCATCTTCGCAGCAGGGGTTGGTATAAAAATAACAACCACCTCAAAATCATCTCCATATTTTAAGGGTAATTTGTGTTCGCAAAGGGTTTTTACAATGGGCGTGGCATAACCTCGTTCCCTCATATCCAGATAGGAGAAACCGTGTTTCCGGCAGAAATCTTCGCGGGCATCTTCAAAGTATTTTAGATAGTTACCATGCCAAACGATCTGTAAAGGGTCACACTCCCTAAATTTTACTGTAAACCTTGAAATAGAACTTAATGACTCCATAGTTTTAATCTACGGTAACGGTTTTCATTTCAGAAGTGGCTAATACCTTTCCATCTTCATTTTCTGTTCTTGCAGTCACCAGGGTAACCTTCATGACTTCCTGCAAAATTTCAACGTATGTGGTAAGGATTGTTCCGGGTTGTGGTAGTTCGAAGATCTCTACGCTTTTTATCGCACCAATGAAGCCTGTCTGAGGTTTCTCCAAACCTTCGAGAAACCCCCTGTAGCCTCTGTGCAATGACATGCTCTGGGCCATATGTTCAATTAGACCGGGTTCAGAGAAAATTCCATCTTTTACAAGTAAATTATCTTCAGGAATTGTAAAAGCCATAGTCCCTGTAAGATGTGTGTATTCCAACAAGGAATCAACCATTACAAAGGGAGGTTTTTGTGGGATCAATTGAAGGATCCTCGTTTCTTCTGTAATAGGTTCTGTAAGTACATTATTTGCCATTAGGCTTAGATTTTTTAAAGTCGTTCCAATAATCGTAGTAATTATACCATTGATGCGGATATCTTCGCAACATTTCTTCGAGGTTTTGAAGATACGATATTAATAATTCTTTGCCAGTTTTTTCCTCTCCGCCGGCCTGTCTTGCGAAGAAATGATAATGGAAATTGCTTTCCCTCATGATGTGCACAAATAATACGGGGATATTATTTCTTACGGCCAGCTTAAAAGGTCCCTGGGGAAACTGTACTTCCTTATCCATAAATTCCGCAGTGTAAGTTCTTGCTCCTTCCATATACCTGTCTGCAGCAAAAACCAGAAGTTCATTGCGTTGTAATGCCTGTTTCATAAGGAAGATATGGGAGAGATCATCTTTAAGCACAATAGACTTCAATTTGGACTTTCCGGTTACAGATTCCAGGTAATCCTTTATTTGCCTGTGTTCAAAATCTGTCATAACCAGATTGACAACCGCAGGATTGTTTTCATTGTCAAAAAAATGCCGGGCCAGATTAAAGTTCCCCATATGTGCAGTAAGCAGGATCCCACCTTTTCCCCGGCTTAACAGAGCTTTGATATTCTCTATCCCGTCAAATTCAAAGCTGTATTTTTCTTTCATCCCGGCTGCAATGGCCACCCTGTCCAATTGTATACGGCCAAAAGTAAAATAACTCACATATACATTCCAGGCAGCACTCAATGAGGAATATCCCAGTCTTCGCTTAAAAAGGTAATAAGTACTCCTGGTAGAAGCGAAAGAAAATATTATGAAATAAGCGGCCACAAAAATGAGCACGAAATAAGAAAAATATAATCCGAAGGTTTTTATGAAGAAGACGTAAATACGTAATCCCAGTACAGTACCCCTGGATTTTCCGTGCCAGTTTGCCATAATTTAAGAGTAGAGACCGCCATTAATATTAATGACTTCCCCGGTGATATAAGAGGCTTTGTTTGATGCCAGAAAAGAAACCAGGTGAGCTACCTCTTCTGCTTCCCCAAATCGGTTTAGAGGAACAAGTTTTTTAAGCTCCTTTTCGTCCAGCCCCGCCGTCATGTCTGATGTTATAAATCCAGGAGCCACAGCATTAACGGTAACCTTCCTTTTTCCAACTTCCTGCGCCAGGGCCTTTGTAGCAGCCACTAATGCACCTTTTGCTGCAGAATAGTTCACCTGTCCGGGATTTCCTTTAAGCCCTGCAAGAGAAACAATGTTGATAATTCGGCCATAACGGCAGGTAAGCATATTTTTAAGCAAAGGGCGGGTGACATTATAAAACCCATTTAAAGAAGTATTTATAACCGAATGCCAGTCTTCAGGCTTCATCCATAGAAGAAGTCCGTCCCGGGTGATCCCCGCATTGTTTACCAGTACTTCAATTACAGAATCGTTATTTTCATTGCTCCAGCGTTCCAGGATAGTTTCTGTTTCTTCAGCATTTGCCACATCAAACTTCAGCAGGGAGCAGGAGACGCCCAGGGCTTCTATTTCTTTTTGTACTGCCACCGCAGCTTCTGTATTGGAGTGATAATTAAGCAGGATATTATAGTTATGATCCTTTGCAAGTTGCAAGCCTATAGCTTTCCCTAATCCTCTTGAACCCCCTGTGACTAGTGCATAGTTTGAATTCATCCTTTGCTGTTCTTATTATATATGGTACAAATCCAAAACCTGAAATGACAATTACCGGTAGGATTCTTTCACTTTTATTTTTCCGCTTTTTTTTCCTGAACCCCTTCATCACTATCATAAGCGTCATTATCTTTCATAAAATCCTTTACGTTTTGAAGGACAGGGGAAAGCGGAATATCTTCTTTAAAAGCGGGCACAAGCTCTCTAAGTATCTCCATCCGTTTCCTCGTGATGGAAGATAATTTACCATTAAAATTTAAATATCGCAGCGCCTGTACAATTGTTACCATTTCTACCGCGAGCACCTCATACGCATTTTCAATAACCGTTTTGGTGATATTTGCGGCATTTGTACCCATACTAACAATATCCTGGTTATCATTGTTATTGGGGATACTATGAACATACATAGAATTTGAAAGCATCTGGTTCTCTGCAGTTGTTGAAACCGCACTGAACTGTGCTCCCTGCATTCCGAAATTAAGGCCAAGTTCCCCCAGGTTAACAAATGGCGGAAGGATATCGTTGAGCCTGTTATTCAGTAAATAATTAAGTTGCCGCTCTGCAAGCATACTTAATTTGGTCACTACCAGTTTCAATTTATCCATTTCCAGGGAGACGTAATCCCCATGAAAATTCCCACCATGGTAAACGTGCTGCCTTTCCACATCAACAATAGGATTATCATTGGCAGAGTTTACTTCCTCTATTAAGATGTTCCTTGCATTTTCGATCGTATCGTATACAGGTCCTAATATCTGCGGTACGCAGCGAAGGCTGTAATATTCCTGTATTTTTTCTTTAAAGTAATCATTCTCCGGATGCTTTCCGCTATACAAATGCTCATTCCTGTCACGGGTGAGTTTGCTGTCCTTTAAATGTTTCCGCATTTTGGAAGCTACCTGCTGCTGACCGATATGCAGTTTCGAGGAATTCAATTCTTCAGACAGATGATCATCGTAAGCCTCCACGATCTCATTGATCGCGGCGGAGCAGAAGATGGACCAGTCCAGCAAACGTTCAGCATACATTACATTCACGATCCCAATCCCGGTCATTGCGGAAGTTCCGTTCATAAGTGCCAGGCCTTCTCTTAGTTCAATTTTTATTGAAGGGATATTTTCTTCAGCAAAAACATCTGCCGTTGGGCGTTTAATTCCTTTGTGAAAAACCTCCCCTTCGCCAATGAGTACCAAAGCGAGGTGTGCCAGCTGTACAAGATCTCCGGATGCCCCTACTCCCCCGTGTTCAAAGATAACGGGAGTAATATTCTTATTGATGAGCAGCTGCATTGTTTCCATAACCTGTGGATGTACTCCGCTTTTACCCAGGCCAAGAGTATTTAATCTCGCCAGCATTAGGGACTTCACATACAAAGGCTCCATTGGCTTTCCCATTCCCGAAGCATGGCTTCTTATAAGATTATATTGAAGTTGTTTGCGGTCATTATCTTTGATCTTATATTGAGCCATTGGTCCAAAACCGGTGTTGACCCCATAGATCACTTTATCCCGGGAGAAGGCCTTCAAAAATTCAAAACTGGCTCGTACCCTCTCATAAGTATGGGTACTGAGTTCAATTTTTTTATTGTTGAATAAGACCTGAAAAAAACTTTCGAATTCCAGGGTGTTCTTTAAATGGAGCATACTATTTAGGGCTTCAGGCTTAATAGAGGCTGCAGCAACAGCTTGTTAAGAATATTAACAAATGTACTATATTTACCACGCAAATAAAACGGCATGAAAAAGGAAATTACAGATATCCTTGTAATTGGTGCGGGGCCCTCCGGTATAGTTGCTGCTTCATATCTTCATAAGCAGGGAGTTAAGGTGAGGGTCGTGGAAAAATCCACCTTCCCAAGATTCAGTATTGGAGAAAGTCTTATTCCCCAATGTATGGATAATCTTGAAGAAGCGGGCTTATTGGATGCAGTGATGAAGGCAGGTTTTCAGAAGAAATATGGTGCCCGTTTTATAAAAGGGAATGAGGTAGGAGAATTTGATTTTAGCAGGAAATACGGCAAAGGCTGGAACTGGACCTGGCAGGTGCCCCGGGCAGACTTTGATATGGTCCTGGCAGAAGAAGCACTGAGAAAAGGGATTGAAATCAATTTTAATTCTGAATTTCTTGATGTAAAATTTGACGGTAAATCCTCTGTCTCCACCATTAGAACTGCTGCCAATGAACTTATTGAGATTTCGGCAAAATATATAATAGATGCCAGCGGATTTGGGAGAGTCCTGGCCGGAAAACTTGGTTTGGAGGCTGAGCCTAAGGTATCTGCCCACTCCTCTATTTTTACACACATAAAAGAAACAAACCGGCCAAAAGGAAAAGAAGGAGAACTTATTACCTTTGAAGTACTAAGCCAACAAATTTGGTTTTGGTATTTCCCTTTCTCCAATGGAAATTCCAGCCTGGGATTTGTAGGACCAAACGAGTGGTTTCAACAATTTCCTGAAGATAATAATCTGGCAATGCAGGAAATGATGCAGCAGCTGGAATTTTATAAAGGCAGGTTTGAGGATTATAAATTTCTCTTTCCTCCGGGAAAAGTGGAAAATATATCCAAAAACGTAAAAAAGCTATACGGGGAGGGATTTGTACTTACGGGTAATAGCGCAGAATTTTTAGATCCGGTATTTTCTTCCGGGGTGTCATTTGCAACTGCCTCGGGTTTACTGGCGGCAAAATTGGTAACCAGGGAATTGAACGAAAAAACTGTGGACTGGGAAGAGGAGTATGTGAAGTACATTCAGCGTGGCGTGAATGTGTTTTCTTCCTATGTTAAGGAATGGTATTCAGGAAACTTACAGAAGATAATTTTTCATCCATCCCCCCGCCCGGAGATCAAGGAGCAAATTTGTGCGGTGTTGGCGGGTTATGTTTGGGATGAGAGTAATCCTTTTGTAAAAAAGCACGACAGGATCCTTAAAAATGTCGCCAGGCTTATAGAAATGGAAGAAGATCACAGCAGTGTGTGAAAATATTTTTAACTATAAATTTCTGATGTCAAAGGTTTTACTTTTGGAACAGAAATTTTACCGATAAAATTTATTCAAAAGGTTTGCATGGTACACAGGTAAAAGTTACATTTGCAACCGCAAAAATACTTGCGATGTTCATTAAAAGGAGAGTTGCCAGAGTGGTTAATGGAGCAGTTTGCTAAACTGTCGACGAGCAATTGTCGCATGAGTTCGAATCTCATACTCTCCGCGGATTAGTTTTTAAGTTCTATTGCAGTTTTTGGAATTTGGAATTTAAAAATTTGAGATTTTACGGCGCAGCCGTTTGTCTCGGGGTGTAGCGTAGCCCGGTTATCGCGCCTGCTTTGGGAGCAGGAGGCCGCAGGTTCGAATCCTGCCACCCCGACTTAAAAGCCTGATACTTAG